>CAZDSY010000137.1:0-6710 GCA_964508285.1 uncultured Paludibacter sp. | reverse complement strand
TCAAAAATATGACCCTTTTTGAATTTAAATTGAGTTTTTAAGGGTCGACTAAATAGTTTCATCCAATGGCCTGCCAAGCCAATTTCACCAATCGTATCATTAATATTTCTGCCCCATTTCGGATATTTTTCCCAGTCGGGTACAATAGGGTTAACAGTCATAACAGCTGCCTGTCCGTCCATAATTCCGTAACCTGCCGAGATTATACATGCAGCGCCCATGCGAGCCATCGAAGCCTTGTGTTTATGTTCTTTTGTACCTGTTTTAATTTTTTCAACAATATTTTCTGCAACAATTTTCCCGATAACTCCTGAAGGCATTCCTGTGCGTGGAGGTGTTGGATAAATTGGATTGCCATTTTTACTTATCATAGGTTTCGACATGGGATGTGGAGGTGCAAAAGCAATTCCGGCGGCGTAGATATTGTCGTAAATTGGTGATTGATAAACGCTGGGCCAGTCCGAAGCTTTCCATTCCTCGTATGGTTTCTGGGTATAATCAGCATCAACTTTCATAAAACCATTTGGAGCGAAAACCAGTGATGTAATATCTTCTTCATTTTTATTGAAAGCTTTCATTCCTGCGCCGGCAAAGCCCGGTATTAACATTGCAAAGTCAAATTTTTGTTTATGAAATTCACCATCTAAAGTTTCGTAATACACAAGACCTTTTTCAACTTTCTGAACTCCGGCGCCAGTTATCCATTTGATGTTATATTCTTTGAAAATAGATTCAGCAAAAATTTTTGTAGGAGTTACATAACCTCCGCGCTTTACATAAGCGCCTCCCATGCCAAAATCGCCAAGTTCATATTCATTCGAAAGCCATATAAGCTCAGCCATATTTTCTAATTTCCGCTTTTTGATTTCGAATGCGATGTTTAATGAATATTCAAATGCCGCTCCCTGACAAGTTGCCATTGGATGACCCGTGCCAACAATTAGTGTTTGTTTTTCTCCTTTTTCCATTTTAGCAAAACAGTCTTTTAAATTTTTCCATGCTTCTGATGCATGTTGAAAGGTGCATACGGAATTGGTAAATTTATGCGGACCTAAACCTTCAATGGCTTCAAAATTTAGTTTCGGACCGGTAGCATTTATTAAATAATCATATTCAATATTTTCTTCGATGTCAGTTCCAATATTTTTAACAGTTACAAAACCTTTTGCGCTTTCCGAATTTCCTTCAGGATGAATAGAAACAGCCAATGCCTGCAAATATTTTATACCCTGCCTTTTATAAACCGGCGAAAGTTCAAATTTTACCTGTTCGGGAGTCATTAATCCCATTCCAACCCATATATTGGATGGTATCCATTGATAATTGCTGTTCGGACTTACGACTGTAACTTCATAATTTTTACCAAGTTTTCGTTTTGCAATCAGGGCAGCGGTGTGTCCGGCTATACCCGCGCCCAATATCAGTACTTTTACCATGATTTCTTTTCTTTTTCTTGACTTTTCCGTTTTTTTTATTTTGAAAAATTGAAAACGATGCAAATCTACAATTATTTTTATCTGAATGATTAGTTGCAGTCAGTATTTTTTTGTTTTTATGGGTAAATAATCAAAATAATCCGATCGATATCATATCTAATATTGATAAAATTATTTACACAAATAAAGAATTTCCTGTGCTTACTCATAATTTCAAAAAAGTAAAATCCCTGCTTGTACCATGTCCGGTATAGTGAGATCAAGTTCTTTAACTACTTATAAAAATATATCAATCAGTGAACATATCAGAAAAGCAAATTTTTGTTTTGACTCTATTTATTAATTTGCTGCAAATTAAGCATTTTGTAATCTTTTTCCTGTTTTAAACTTTATATTTTCAAAATTGTTAAATAAAAAAAATATGACAATTATGGAAAATAAGAAAAAATTAATTGCATTACTTTTTGTCGGTGTATTGATGGGAGCACTGGACATTTCTATTGTTGGGCCTGCTATTCCATCCATAGAGAAAGCTTTACAGATAGGCGACCGATACTCAGGTTGGATCTTTTCTATCTATGTATTATTCAATTTGATAGGCATTTCATTGTTTGCACGCTTGTCCGATATTTTTGGACGACGTAATATCTATGCCTTGGCTTTATCCATTTTTGCATTAGGTTCAGTTATCGTTTCGTTCACTTCAAATTTCGAATGGTTGCTTGTTGGAAGGGCAGTTCAGGGATTTGGAGCAAGTGGCATCTTTCCCGTGGCTTCGGCTTTGGTAGGCGACTTGTTTCCGGTTGAAAAACGCGGTCGAATTTTGGGACTGATTGGAGCTGTATTCGGTTTAGCATTTCTTATTGGCCCATTTATTGCAGGAGTGTTGTTACATTATTTTTCCTGGAATTTTTTATTCATCATTAACCTACCCATAGCTGCGGTTTTGATTTTTTACAGCTTCCGTATTTTACCGGCAAAAAGTTCGGTTACCGTAACAAAAATTGACTGGAAAGGAATTATTTCTTTAGGAATAGGTCTGGCTGCTTTCACTTACGGAATCAATAATATCGATGGTAATAATTTAAATTCAATTGTGCAGTTACCCGTTATTCTGCCATTTATTGTAGCTCTTACTGCTCTTTTAATTTTAGTATTTAACGAGAAAAAAGCGGACTCACCCATTGTTAATCTTGGGTTTTTCAAGAACAATCAGATCGTGTTGGCAGGAATACTGGCTATCGTTACCGGTTTAATACAAGCATGTTTTGTGTTTATTCCCAAATTTGTTGTGGGTAATTTCAACGTGGAACCATCAACGGCAAGCTTTATGTTAACTCCATTTGTATTGGCAACTGCAATAGGTTCACCTGTTTTTGGTCGGTTGATTGATAAATTTGGTGTAAAAATAATTATTATAATAGGATTGCTGCTTTTAGGAGCAGGATTTTATCTTTTATCAATAACTGCAAGAGTACTTTTTATGTACTATTTGAGTGGATCACTAATTGGTTTAGGACTTTCAGTACTTTCAGGAAGTTCTTTACGTTATATTATGCTGAATAATACCGGAGCCGATGACCGGGCCACAAGTCAGGGAATGCTTACTATTTTTACCAGTGTTGGACAACTCAGCGGCTCAGCAATAGTAGGAATTTTACTCGCACTGAGAACGAATGGTTTTCCATTGATTTTCACCGGTATAAGTATTTTACTTTTTATGATGGTGTTTTTATCTTTTAAACTGAAAAATAGATAAAAAACAACTGAATATTGTTGTGAAATTATTGCGAAATAAAAATAAATGTGCTAAATTTGCACCCTCATTTCCGGAGAGGGTATTTCTAAAGAAGCGCTGCTACTAAAAGCATCTCACCTTACCGGTGTAATAATTAATTGTTTAAATAAATGTACGCAATTGTAGAGATTTTGGGTCAGCAGTTTAAGGTGGAAGCCGGGAAAAAACTGTATATCCACAGAATGAATGAAGCCGAGAGAGGATCGGCAATTGAATTTGATAAAGTATTGCTGGTTGATAACGATGGAGCTGTTTCAGTAGGAGCACCTATTGTTGAAGGAGCAAAAGTAGTAGGCGAAGTAGTTTCGCACGTTCGTGGTGAAAAAGTGATTGTTTTCAAGAAAAAACGCCGTAAAGGTTACCGTAAACGCAATGGTCACCGTCAGGATTTCACCGAAGTAATGATTAAGGAAATAGTAGCTTAATTTTAACCGATTAAAAAGTAAAAGAAAATGGCACATAAGAAAGGAGTTGGTAGCTCGAAAAACGGTCGTGAATCGGAAAGTAAGCGACTTGGTGTAAAGATATTCGGTGGTCAGTTTGCAAAAGCCGGAAACATTATAGTGCGTCAGCGCGGAACTGTTCATCACCCGGGTGAAAATATGGGCTTAGGAAAAGACCATACATTGTTTGCACTTGTTGATGGTTTGGTTGAATTCAGAAGAAAGAAAAATAATAAATCTTACGTTTCAGTAAAACCTATCGAAGCAAATTAAGAACAGCCCCCTTAATACCCCACAAGGGGACTTAAGTGAGCTTATTCTCAAATTATAATATCTCCTGTCGTTTTACCGTAGTGTAAAATTGCGGGAGATTTTTTTATTTAGAACAAAGAGAAAATAATAAAGAACAAAGACATTTGTCTGATTGTGGAAAATTGAATATTGTAAATAAATAAATTGTAAATGTTTTCATGTTAACACTCAAATATATCACCGAAAATACCGAAGATGTGATTGCCCGTTTGGCAAAAAAGCATTTTGATGGAACTGAAATTATTGCACAGGTTATCGCGTTGGATAGTGAACGCAAAGCTACACAGGCTAAGTTAGACAGTGCTTCGGCCGAAATGAATAACCTTTCGAAAGAAATAGGTTTACTTTTCAAACAGGGAAAACAAGTTGAAGCGAATGCGGCAAAGGAGAAAACCATGGATTTGAAGGAAACGATTAAAATTGCCGGTGATAAATTATCGGAAATTGAGCAAAAATTGAATGATTTACTGGTTCAGATTCCGAATCTTCCACATGCAAGTGTACCTGTAGGAAAATATGCCGAAGATAATGTAGTTGAACGTTCGGGTGGTGTAATTCCGACTTTACCTGCCGATGCAGTACCTCACTGGGATTTGGCAAAAAAATATGATTTGATTGATTTTGAACTCGGTGTGAAAATTTCGGGAGCTGGATTTCCGGTTTATAAAGGCAAAGGGGCGCAATTACAGCGTGCTTTAATTAACTTTTTCCTCGACAATGCCCGCGAAGCAGGTTATCTGGAAATACAACCGCCTTATGTGGTAAATGCGGCTTCGGGTTATGGAACAGGGCAATTGCCCGATAAGGAAGGACAAATGTATCACTGCACAATCGACGATTTATATTTGATTCCAACGGCTGAAGTTCCGGTTACTAATATTTACCGCGATGTCATTCTCGACGAAAAAGATTTACCACTAAAAAATACCGCTTATTCAGCTTGTTTCCGTCGCGAAGCAGGTTCGTATGGCAAGGATGTACGTGGATTGAACCGTTTGCATCAATTTGATAAAGTTGAAATTGTGCGTATAGCTCATCCTGAAAAGTCATACGAATCACTAACCGAAATGGTTGATTATGTACAAACTTTGGTTGAAAAACTCGAACTTCCATGGCGAATTCTCAGACTTTGTGGTGGTGATATGAGTTTTACATCTGCATTGACTTTCGATTTTGAAGTTTTTTCGGCAGCACAGCAGCGCTGGCTCGAAGTCAGCTCGGTTTCAAATTTCGAAAGCTATCAGGCTAACCGTTTGAAATGCCGTTTTAGAGGAGCAGATAAAAAAACGCAACTTTGTCATACGCTGAATGGTAGCGCTTTAGCTTTACCTCGTATTGTTGCCGCATTGCTCGAAAACAACCAAACACCCGATGGAATTCGCATACCGAAAGCGTTGATTCCTTACACGGGATTTGATATGATTTAAGGTTTTTATAAACTTTAAAAACTTCAAAACATCGCAGATTTTTGAACGTTTCTTAGAAATTGATAAAAAAGTAGTCACAAAGAAACGTTTTCAAGTCTTCGACGTTGAAAAGTTTCTTTGAAAAAAATCACACAAAATTTGGGTGATTTTTTTTGTGCTTTTAATCCTTGAAAAAAGTATCTCTACAAATATTGTTTTTTTATTTAATACATTAACTTTGTGAATCACAAATTTTGAACAATGTATAACTTTTCTTAGTCTGTTCTCTGTCGTCCGTTGTCTATCGTCTTAAAATTCAAAATATCATGAAAAAACAAATTTTTACCCTCGCCCTCATTGCATCTGCAATAGTACTGTTTGCTCAACAACAGTTTTTTACGCCCGAAAAAATGGTGGAAACCGGCGTGTATTATTATCCCGAAGCCTGGAGTCCAAATCAATGGGAAAGAGATTTCAAAAAAATGGCTGAAATGGGATTTGAGTTTACGCATTTTGCTGAATTTGCCTGGGCGCAACTTGAACCCAAAGAGGGAAAATATGATTTCGCGTGGCTCGATAAAGCCATAGAGTTGGCAGCTAAAAACAATCTGAAAGTGATACTTTGCACACCTTCCGCAACACCACCAGTTTGGTTAGTGCGTAAATATCCCGAAGTATTGGTGCAAATGCAAAACGGGCAACTTGCTCAACACGGCACACGCGAACATTATTCATGGTCGAGTAAAAAATATCAGGAGCTCACCACGAAAATTGTTATAGCCATGGCAAAACGTTACGGCAATGATAAACGTGTTTGGGGTTGGCAAATCGATAATGAACCCTCACATTACGGAACGTACGATTACAGCGCGGCTGCTCAAACCGGTTTTCGTCGATGGTTGAAAGATAAATATAAAAATATACGAAATCTGAATGAAGCTTGGGGAACTTCATTTTGGTCAGGTGTATATTCCGATTTCTCTGAAATTGAAATTCCGAACGTTTCGCGAATGATTTCCGGCGTGGCAAGTCCAACTTCAGTACTCGATTTTAAACGTTTCAGTGCCGACGAATGTGCAGCTTTTGTATCGATGCAATATAAAACACTGAAATCCAACATAGCAAAAACCCAATTTGTTACCAGCAACTTTATGCATGCCCACACCGATGTTGATCCCTGGAAAAATAAAGATCTCGATTTCCCGTGTTACACTGTTTATCCTGTTGCAGGTTACACAAACGGATTAGGCGATCAGGGTTTCCGTTTGGGTGATCCTTGGCGAATTTCTTTTGCAAATGATTTATTCCGTCCGGT
>CAZDSY010000136.1:0-6763 GCA_964508285.1 uncultured Paludibacter sp. | reverse complement strand
GTAACACCCCAGAAATCAACAGGGTTTCCTTTAGGAGTATTAGGTTCTCTGTCCCGACTGTCAGGTACTCCATCGCCATCGCTGTCTTTGCCATCAACTAACTGATCTGGTGTAACAACATTGTTTGGTTCCAAGTCTGAAACATGAAATTTATCAGGAACTGAACGTCCATAGAAATCTACTTCGTTGAGTTTTGGAGTGTTTGGTTCAAGATCGCGGTGATTAGGTACACCATCAGCATCATCGTCCGGACCATCAGCAAGCGTTTTTTCAAGTTTTTCTACACGAGGTTTCAAGTTTTCAACTTTACCATCAATGTCGTTGACTTTATTTTTCAAACCGTTAACATCAGCCTGTAATTTTTTCAGATCTTCGTTTTCAGTGAATTCCTTCATGCTAATGTTTCGAAGATGATCTTTGTTTACAGCATTAATTTTATAGCGAGCATAAATTGTAAGAGCTTCAGCCATATCCTCAGCAGTACCTCTCCAAGATTTTCTTACATAAGGACCTCCTGTTTTTTGGTATTGGATGAATTCAAAACCTTCCAGATTATCTTTATTATAAGATCTTACCTGAAATTTTGAACCAATGGCCAAAGATTTGTTAATGTTGTATTCTGCAGATAGAGATAAGGGAATTGACATTGCTCGGAAGTTGTTTTTACCTTCAACTGAAGCAATACTGACCTCATCAGTAAGTGCTTTTGGTAAAGCAGTACTGAAATCAGTAAGCGTAAGGTTGGCTGCATCCAATTTATAAAGTGCCAGACCTACCCCAAGAGTACCATTAACATGCCATTTGGTTTTCAATTCAGGAAAAATAAGCTTCATTAAATTTACTGTAGCATTTAAGTCAATATTGTTAGTATTTGTTTTAAACCCAAATCCCTTTTTTGTTAGTCCAGCAGCAGTTGATGGGTCATAGACACCATCAGTGAAAGTAGCTTTATAGGGTAAATAGTAGTAGTCTAATGAAGCACCCCAAACCGGTGTGAATGCGTATTCCACTTCAACTCCTGCGGACCATCCAGTTCCCCCGGAAGGTAGTGCATTTCTTAAATCCTGAGTTGCATCACCATCATAAACGTTGATGCCTAAACCTCCACTTACCGACCAGTGTGAATAATCTTTTTGTTGTGCCATTAAAAATAAAGGCAAAACACATAAAAGCGAGATTAATGTTCGTTTCATAAGTTTTTTGTATTAGTTAGTTTTTAAAATTTAGTTTCAGTGTAACTTTATAAGGCAAAAATAGAATTATATTTTTGTAATAAAAAATTTTTTGTAATATTTTTTTGCTTTAAATGCTGTATTTGCTAAATCTTCTTTTTTTAATACTCAAATCTAGTCAAAAAATTCTAATTATTAATAATAACAAAGTGTTTTAAAAATTGTTTTCCAAGCGATAGAAATTGAGATGTTTTTTTAAATTATTTTTCTTCAAGTAATTTTTCCAATCGTATAAGTTCATCGCGTAACTGAGCTGCTTCAATAAATTCGAGTTTTTTGGCTGCATCAAGCATTAATTTACGGGTATGTGTGATAGCTTTTTCTAACGCTGTTTTAGTCATATATTTAATAACCGGATCAGCAGCAATACTTTCAGATTTTTCAGGTTCAGTATAGGCTTTAGGTTCCATCTTTGATAGCTGATTTCTTTCTCCTTTTACAATTGCCTGCGGAACAATTCCATGTTTTTCGTTGTAAGCAAGCTGCTTCTCGCGACGGCGGTTAGTTTCATCTATTGTTTTTTGCATACTTTCAGTAATCTTATCGGCATACATTATAACTTTGCCATTAAGGTTGCGTGCAGCTCTACCAGCAGTTTGGGTAAGAGAACGATGTGAACGAAGAAAACCCTCTTTATCTGCATCCAATATTGCAACAAGTGAAACTTCCGGTAAGTCAAGTCCTTCCCGTAAAAGATTTACTCCAACTAGCACATCAAAAGTACCGTTTCGTAAGTTTTCCATAATTTCAACTCGTACAAGGGTATCAACATCAGAGTGTATATAATTGCATTTAATTCCTGATTTTGCGAGATAATCTGCAAGTTCTTCGGCCATACGTTTTGTAAGCGTAGTTATTAAAACGCGTTCGTTTTTCTCAACCCTCACTGTTATTTCTTCAAGTAAATCGTCAATCTGATTTAAACTTGGTCTGATATCTATTTCAGGATCAAGCAAACCTGTTGGGCGAATCAGTTGATCTATCACTACTCCTTGAGAACGTGCAAGCTCGTAATCGGCGGGTGTTGCACTTACATAAATTGTTTGAGGTGTAAGACTTTCGAACTCATGGAATTGTAAAGGTCTGTTATCGCGCGCTGCTGGCAAACGAAACCCGTATTCAATCAGATTTTGTTTACGGGCAGCATCGCCTCCATACATTGCTCTAATTTGGGGAATGGTAACATGGCTTTCATCGATTACCATTAAATAATCGTCAGGAAAATAATCGAGCAAACAAAATGGTCTTGATCCGGGAGCACGTCCATCAAAATATCGAGAGTAATTTTCAATACCTGAACAATAGCCAAGTTCTTTTATCATTTCAAGATCGTAACTTACTCGTTCGTAAATGCGTTTAGCTTCAAATAATTTTCCTTGTCTCTTAAAATATTCTGCTTGCAAATCGCGGTCATGTTCTATTTGTCCGATTGCAGACATGATTCGCTCTTTAGTGGTTACAAAAATACTTGCAGGGTAGAGTTTTATATCATCGAAACTGTTTAGTTCATTAAGGTTTAAAGGGTCGAGCGTAAGAATTTCATCAACTCTATCACCCCAGAAAACTACACGTAAAATATAATCGGCATAAGCAGGAAATATATCTACTGTATCGCCTTTCACTCTGAAATTGCCTCTGTTTAGTTCAAGTTCGTTGCGGGTATAAAGTATATCAACAAGTGTACGTAAAAAGTCGTTACGAACCAAATGTTCTCCACATCTAATTTCAGTTACATTGCTGGTAAAATCTTCTGGATTACCAATACCATAAAGGCATGAAACAGATGAAACAACAATTACATCGCGACGTCCTGATAGTAATGAAGAAGTTGCAGATAGGCGTAATTTCTCAATTTCCTGATTTATTGAAAGATCTTTCTCTATATATGTGTCAGTGGTTGGGAGGTAGGCTTCGGGCTGATAATAATCGTAATACGAAACAAAATATTCGACAGCATTTTCAGGAAAAAAAGACTTAAACTCGCTGTAAAGTTGTGCAGCAAGTGTTTTGTTATGGCTCAATATTAATGCCGGCCTGTTTATTTGCTGAATTACATTTGCTATGGTAAAAGTTTTTCCAGAGCCTGTTACACCCAGTAAAGTTTGAAATGGAATGCCATAATACAAACCATCCACCAGTTGTTTTATTGCTTCAGGCTGATCGCCTGTAGGTTGATAGTTTGAGGTGAGCTTAAAAGGCATGATAAATTTACAATTTTTTCAGAAAATAATCTGTTCAGTAAAAAATAATCTGTCCTGAATAAAAGTTTTTCCCTCAAAACAAGAGATTATAAAAATCAATCAAGAGGCATTATAAACATTAAAATGATATATACTATAATACCCGGGAAGCCGACTGATAAAACAGAAAGCAAAACATAGGCAACTCTTACAATAGTAACATCTACATTAAGGTATTCAGCAATACCAGCACAAACTCCAGCAATCATTTGATTGTTGCGCGAACGGCGTAATTTCTTTTCCATTTTTTTTTGAGTTTTTTTGCAAATAAACAAAAAAAACCTCATTCTTTAATTATTTCTTGATTTTTTTTGAAAAGTATATTTTCTCTAGGCTGATTCTGTGCCAGAAATACAATTTTATCTTCCTGATTGGTTTATGTAATTTCTCAATTCATTATTAAATTCATTGTTCTGTATTAGGTCTTCAAGTGATATGTGCATACGATAACGCCAACTATATTTAGAGTTTGAAGGAACGTTGATTCTTTCATCGTGCGGATTTTCCCTTCTTATTTTGTCTGAAATACTTAATAAGTCCTGAAATTGGAAAATTGCCCACATTGCCGGAGAATAAAGGTGTTGAAGCAATATATCTCTACAAATCCAACTTTCACAGAAAAATGGTGCTTCGCCATAATGACCTAACTGTAAGTTGTAAAAACGCTGTGTTATGGCTCTGTCTTCTTCCCACCAACCACGTATAGTGCTCATATCATGTGTTGATGGTGTTACAACACTAAGATAAGGTGCATCGTGTGGATGTGCAAATTCAATTGTATTGGTTTTTGGTGCTCGCTGAACTTCGAGGCTTAATATTCCTAATTCTTTCATTACGGCTGTAACGCAATTTGTCATCATGCCCAAATCTTCACCACAAATAAGCATGTTGGTTGAGCCTTTCAGTACAGGAAGTTTTTCCATACCTGAACGATACCAAAATGCGTCCTGACGACGGTAAAAATAATCGACATAGATTTCTCGAAGTTTATGTCGTGTAGTTTCGTCCAATTCCTGAAATGAACGAAGATTTTCCATGTCAAAACGTGGGTAAAATAAAGTTTGGTTACTCCCCTCAACTTCAAAAAATAACACATTGGATATTAAATCGTATAAACCATTGCGAATTCTATCAGAAATTTTTCCTACATTAAAAAGTTGATCAACGTAAACCTGACTTAAATATGGATTTTTGAGCCTCAAAATCCACCCATCATCAATTTGTAAGCAGTTTGCTTTTACCCAATGCGATTCCTCCCCAAACAAATCCCACAATAATGAGTCGGTAACGTAGGGTTTGCAAAATCTGTTATAGTCGAACCAAATGCCCTTTTCAGCAAATTCGTTGATATGAACAGGAATGGATGGATTCAAATGACCCATAATACCTTCAACCTGATTTAAGGGGATTTCCCATATTCTGAAGAATCCAAGTATATGGTCAATTCTGAAGGTGTCGAAGTATTCGGACATTTGGTTCAATCGGTTTTTCCACCACTCGAAACCTGTTTGTTTAATCATCTCCCAGTTGTAAGTGGGTAATTCCCAGTTTTGACCTTTGATAGCAAACATATCGGGTGGAGCCCCTGCTTGCTTGTTCATATTAAAAAGTTGGGGCGACACCCAAGTGTCTACACTGTTTCGGTTTACTCCAATTGGTATATCGCCTTTTAGTATTATGCCGTTTTCATGTGCATAAGTTACAGCTTCAGATAGTTGGCAATGTAAATGATACTGAATGAAATAGTTTTTAGCTACTTCGTCGAAGTACTCACTATTGTTAGATGTAATTTGATTGATTTTTTGGTTGTCAAATTTTGAAAACTCGCCCCATTGTTTGTAATCGGAAGTTCCAAATTTATCGCGTAAAACGCAATAGGCAGCATAGGGAACAAGCCAGTATTCGTTTTTTTTGAAAAATTTTCTAAAATATTTATTTTTCAAAAACTTATTTTTATTTATCAAATAGAGTTCTTTTGCATATCGATATTTAAAATTGATTACTTCAAGAAATTCTACTCTTTCAAGCGCGTTAAGTTTTGGTTGTAATTCATTGTATTCTTGTTGAAGGGTATGGTCAGCAGGTAGTTTTCCCAAAGCAGGTAAGTTTAGAAAAAGCGGATTCAGAGCAAATGCTGAAATTGCAGCGTAGGGAAGCACATCGGCATCGGTATGTGTGCCGGTAGTGTCATTTAATGGCAAAACCTGAATTAGCTTAAGTCCAGTGAGTTTTGCCCAATCTACTAAAAGTTTTAAATCTACAAAATCACCTGTACCAAAACTTTTATTGGTACGAATACTAAAAATCGGCAATCCGACACCTGCTCCGTGCCATTGGTTCGATTTCATTCGTACAAATCCATCGTTTTTTATAATTTTTACTTTTGAGCTGTTAAAAATTTGTACAAACCTATCCGATCCTTCTTCGAAATAACTAAAAACGCCTTTTTCTGTATTATAAATACCGTATTTGTAACTGATTTCTGTTTTTTGGAGTTTTTTTAAATTCAGTATGCAAGTCCAAAAATTATCCTCATTATATTGCAATATTTTCGGTTTATTTACCGACCAATTGCCAAGTTCTTCGCAATTGCCTATAATACATATACTTTCATGTTTTTGAAGTAAAGGAGCTTTTACTTTAAAAATATGGGTAAAATCTTCGGGTATAATATCTTTTTCAGTTGGGTGTTCATCTTTTAGTAGTACATTACGGAAAGGAGATGAAAGAAAAATATTTTCTACAGCGTTGGTAGGATTCCATAAGTCTATACAGAATAAATGCTCATTAGATTTAACAATATTCGAAATTTTTCTGCATTCACCCCATTCTTCTGAAAAAATATTTGTGTTTTCATCAAATAGAATATATCTGTAACATATATTTTTTGTTGTTGTAGGATGAATTTCTGTTTCGCCCTCCCAATGATTGTTGTCGAAATAATTTAACCGTAATGCTTTTTTGAAATCGCCATTACCTAATTCAGGTATATTGCCGCTAACAAAAAGTTGCTGACCCCATTGGGTTTTATATGAAATTCTGAAGTGAATTTTCATAAGTATCTGTATTATAATGCTATGTGTAATTGTGTAAAAATTAAATTCAAAAATATAATATTAATTTTCTGGTTGGTTTTACTGTTAACAATAAATTGCGAAATTTGACTTCAAACGTTTGCGGAAATTAATTGCTTTTTGAAGTATATAAAAAAATGTTAGGTTTAACTTTTCAAGAAATATATCATTGTTGTCCGATAAAAATGGGGATTTAGTTTAATGTTAATGTAAAACC
>CAZDSY010000135.1:0-7075 GCA_964508285.1 uncultured Paludibacter sp. | reverse complement strand
AACGGACGTTTTGGCGCTTGGCGCAGTGGCGGATTTCGGAGCACAAAACTGTCAATACACCACAAAAGTTGATGCGAGGTAGAATGTTCAATTAACCACTTCACCCGCCATTGAGCCAAACGCCTGTTGGTGGCTGGTGTTCTTCTCATTTTATCAATTCGTTTATAAAATCAATAGCAATTTCTACTCTGTCTTTATTGGCTGTTTCGGTGAGCCAAAATTCATTGCCTTGTTGATTAAGATTATACTTCGCAATTATTTTTTTATCAACCACATAGTTTTCTATTGGAGTAATTTGCCAACCATTACTCTTACAGCGTATATTTATTTTATCTTCCACACGCAATAAACTAAGGTCAGTAAATCTTCCCCAATACAGTTTTACCTTTTCATTGCTGCTAAACATTTGTTGCAAAACAATTAGGTAAGGATTCAAATGATATGAATGTAGAGGTTGATTTCCTGAATTGCCCAAATGATTAATATCAAATCCTTGATTGTCTTGCCAAGTGAAAACATTCAGATTTCGATAAGGATTCTTAGTTATTGCTTTATACTTCACGAAATAGTATCGCCAATCCTTTTCTGTCGGCTTATAATTATCTATCAGGTATTGTAGCTTTTCATTCGTTGTAGCTCCTTTTGCTATGTTAAATTCAATCAGAAATTTATCTAGGGTGTCTGAAACTTTGATTCTCTCGTTTTTATCAGAAGTTGTTAAGATTCTATTCCAATTATCCTTACACCCAAAGAACCAGATTTCACCTAACGAGGAATAACTATGAGTATTTACGGAATAATCATCTATTGTGAGCATAGCTCTTATAATTAACGAGTCTTCTATATCATTATCCCATATTTCTAAAAATGCATCAATTTTATCTGCTATTTTATTTGTGTTCAGTTTGAAGTTGGAAATATTTCCTTGTAACTGTGGATGTTCTTCCAGTTTCTGAATGCTTACTTTTAGTTTAGGCTGGTTAACAATTAATGATGCTTTAAATTTTTCATTAGCAATATTTTCTTTGGTAAACCCGCTGAATTCTTTCTCTGATAGTAATTGATAAACCGATTTTTTCTTTTGTCCTTTTATTTCCTTTACAAAAGCATCAATGAATTTGCAATACTCGGAAACATTAGGCAAACGTAAATTAGTGGTATATTCAATTCGCTTCGATTGATTAGGCTGTCTTACTGTTAGCAATAGGTTTCTCACTACACGAACAAAATCCTTCAATTCGCTATCTGCTGTTTGAATATTTTCTTTGCTGCAATAGGATAAGATGGCGTAAAGAAGGGTTTTATCTTTTACATCAAATCCGGTATCAGTAATTGCTCTTAAAAAATAGTCTTTAGGATATTGGTCGAAGGTGGAAACTTCATTAAAAATACTTTCAAAGAATTGGTCAACATCCTTTAGTGAGGATAGAAAATCTAAAGAGTCAAACAGAAAATCGATATTTTCTTTTTTGCTAAAAACAGCGTTTAAAAAATCGAAATCATTTTTTGCATCTGCACTTGTGGAATTTGGATTCCCTTTAAAAAATAAAAACTCTGCAATAAAGTTGATAAACCTGTAGATGCTGCTATCAATCTCATTTGCAGTTTTAGTTCTGTAACTCCAGAACAAATCCATCCAAACCGAATCTATTTTGAAAGCAAAATATTGTTGATAGCTTACAGTAGTATTTACATAAGTGCGAACCGATTTTACATAATCTGTTTTTTTGGATGCCAAAAGTCCTGAGAATTGTGCTTTGAAATTCTCAAATGGGGTCAATGGTTTTCCCCTAGAATTCATTTTGATGTAAAGCTCATCAGTAAGTTTGAATTCGTCTGACTTAATATCAATAAAGTCAAAGGTTATTTTTTCTTTCTCTGTAATGTTTTGCCAAGCCTTATCTTTTTCTGTTATTTCTTCTTGTATGGTGTCAAGCATATTGAGCATAGCCAAAACAGTTGGGTAGTTGCTCCATGATGCCATAAACCAAGGGGCATCTGTTATTTGTCGACTTAATGTAATATCATCTGCTATTGATAAAGGTTGCTGAATTAAGTTGTGACAAAAGCGTTTTGATGATACCCGTGTTTCATAGGTGAATTTTGATAAGTATGCCTTGGCTTCGTCTGAAATTTTATCTTCAATTCTCGGAGCTAAAAACCAATGTGTAAGCCAAAGTGTGGTCAATCGTTGTTGACCGTCTAACGGAATAAATACTTCTTCGTCTTTTCCTGCTTTTTCCGTGTAGCCATAAATAAAGTCAAGATTTAATTTCGGTTCATTTTCCTGAATGGTTTGTTTAATCTTGTTTACAAAGCCTTTTCGTAATTCAGACTCGCTCTCACGCCCTTGTGCATAATCCCGCTGTATTTGCGGAACTATCACTTTATAACTTTCTAAAAGTTTTTTAAGTGTAAACTGCATTTCTTAATCCTGAATTATTGCATTTGTAAAATAATCGTAAACTTCTTTTATGTTTTGCAAATAGCCTTTACGATCTTCGGCAGTCCAATAGGCATTATTTATTGGATATTCCGTGTATGCTTTTAAGAAAACATTTCGAGTGCAAATGGGAATATAATGTCCTGCTAACTCTCTGTTTTTTATGATTTCACGCTTTACATCAAATACCGAATTATTCAATTTGCTATTAGTTGGTGCATCTACCAAACAAAGATTACTGATAGCGTGCTTGCTTTGCTCATCAGAATCAGAGTGTGCATTGATAGCTGCATAAACATCTGTTACAATTTTTTCAAAATCTTCCTTTTCTATTTCATCTGCTTGGTGTAACTCGTTCATTCGTTTAATGAGATTTTCAAACTCTTTATTATCCAATCTTTGCAGCGAACGGATATGGTCTTTTAACCAGGTTTTTTGGTTTTCTTTTTTGATGATGTATTCAGAGTTTTGGGCGTGGATATGTTCCAAACTCCATTTCTCGTTTCGTTTGGTTTGTTTATAAAGATTGAAAGGGAAGCGGGCTTTTTCCTTATCACTTTTCAGCGAGGCATACACGTTATGCAATAACAGTATGGAATGTATTTCTTTACGGTCATTGCTTTGCTGGTCTTCGTTTTCGTAGTTCAGATTTTCCAATTTCACATCATACTCATTCCCGTCTGAATCTTTTCTTTTCTTATTTATTCTAATGATTTTGCCGATTTCACTTTCAAGGTGTTTAATCAATTGCTTTTTACCCATTTTATTCGACTGGGCAATGATGCTGTCAATTATCTGATTGCCTTTGTTGGCTATTAAAAAGCCAATGTAGTGATATAAGGTTCTGTTTTGATACCATTCTCTGAAATATTCAAAGTAGGAAGTAACTTGTTGCCAAATATCTTCAACGGCTTTAATTCTTGTATATTCTTGCCCTTCTTTTCCATTATCCAAAAGGTCTTGCAAATACTCTGAAAGAATTAAAAATGTGGCGTGTTTTAAGGGCTTTGAAGCAAAATATTTTTTCTCTTTAAGAATTTTATCTGCAATCAGGTCAAAGATAAATTCAATATGGGTTGGCTTACTATTACTGTTGTTACTCAGGAAATACCAAAACTCTTCATTTTGCAAGGTGTATTCAATTGTATCCCATTCGGAAGCAATTTCAAATAAACGCATTTTGATGAACTTGATTTCATCTGCATTGTATTTGTCGCTTTGAAGCAATAATGCTTTGATAAGTTCTGCATCTGTTAAAGGAATTTTGCCAACATTGAGTCGGATAAATACATCAATGGCATTTGTTTCTTTAGGAACTTCATAGCGGATAAAACGAACATTGCGATTTCCTTTACTGTTGTCATCCATCAATATGGGAACCAGTTTGGCTTTTGCTCCCCGATGTTTTTCGTCTTTAAACCAATTGTCTATTGCCTGATAGGCATTGCAGATGTGATAAAAATCTATGTTGCTATCATCAATTGCAGTTGCAAATTTCTTTTCTACCAAAAATTGTTCGCATTTATCTCTTGTTTCGTAGTTAAGTGTAAAAAGCGTTTGGTTATAGTTGTCCTCTTTTCGTTTGTCTTCAAGATAAACCAATAACAGATACAAAGTAGTTAGGCGTTGTTGTCCGTCTAATACATCATAACCCGTTTTGTCATTCTTTTTTAATACGATGGGTTGCAAACAATAAAAATCTCCGCTTTCACGGTCTTTGCAAAAAGCCCATAAATCGTCAAGCAGTTCATTCACTTCCTGTTCTTCCCATCTGTAGCCTCTTTGATAATGGGGGATGTGAAAGGTCTGGTCGAAAAAATCTATTAATGGTGTTGTCTTACTCATTTTAAATTTCACTTATTTGTCATTGTAGCACTGTCTTCGTACACTTGCCACCAACGACCGAGGCTAAGCGCAGTAGCCGAATAGCGGGAGCTTTAACTGTCGAACTACGATGAAGGTAATGCGGGCGATGAAACTCCAAAACCGCACGAATTCGGCTATTGTCGCTTAGGCGTGTGTTGGCAGCTGGCCGTTCAGTCGTTTTACAGTCGTCATTTATTCTATTCGTATTAATTTTCTGTTTGTCAACGCAATAAATCTGTTTCGTTTTTTGTCTTTTCTTTTCTTGTCAGCCAGCTGAAATAGCCAGATAAACTTGTTTAAACCCACAAAACTAAAATAATCAACTCTCCACAGTGCATTGTTTTTTTTCTTTCCAAATGCACTTCAACTGTCTAACCGAATAAAAAAACAATGTACTGTGACCGCTCTGCCTATTATCAAAAAGCTATAAAAGTCACTGCAAGACAACTTTAAGATTACTCGAACTTGCTGTGGCTTTTTTTGCTTTTTGGGCGATTAGTGTATATAAAAAAACATTTAAACATTATTGTAGAAAATATTATTTAAAAGTATCTTATTGCTCTAACTTTATATGTGTATGTTTTATTCTTAATTAGTGTTTCATTTTCACCCATCCAAAAAGCCACCGCTTTGTTGGAATTTGACTCAGTTGAACTCCAATATGCTTCATCGGATAAATATCCTATCCCCTTTTTATATATATCATGCATCAAAGACAACTCAATTTCTGAAGGAAGTACCCAATCATTATAACCATTTAACGATAAGTTAAAACATAAACTTGCTGCAATCCCTGATTCGGAACAAAAATTCAATATGTCGTTAGTATTTTGATATCCAGACAAATAATTTTTACTATCAGCACCTGCTATTTCAATAGAATTACAACCCCAACTAGCCCCTCTACCGTTATCCTGATCATTTGGAGCGAGTATTAAGCCGTGTTTCCCTGTTGCATCAATATAGTAAACAATTCCACCTCCAAATGAGTCGCCAATTTTGAGTGTGCTATTACTGTTTGTTGTGATACTAAATTGGTTTCCGTAGCCAGTTCCTATTGAATTTGTTGCATATGCTCTGACATAATATGTGGTATTTTCACTTAAATTCGCAATTGTACTTGAGAATTGTTGTGATCCAACACCCTCTGTTGTAAATTTATTTAACAACGTTGGGTTTGAATTGGTACCCCAGCAGATTCCTTTTTGAATTATTGGATTACCACCATCAGTAACGATTACGCCACCACTTGAAAATTGATTTGAATTAATAGTGACGGGTTCAATTGTTGTTATTGTTGGAATTGTAATTGAATTAGATTCAGAATATAATTGACGTAAACCCTTAATGTCATCAGGCGAAAGTGTTCTTTTTATTCCCATATACCTTCTATACATGACAGAAAGCTTTGAGTCAGAAGAATGACCTAATCCTAATATATGGCCTATTTCGTGTAATGCTGAAGTCTCTATGTCATAATTTGTAGAACCATTAATACTCCAAGCCCATTTATTATAAAAATGTAAATCACCTGCAAAATTTCCTAATGATTCTATAGGAGGGGGATAAAAACCATGCGCCAAAATGTCATCTTCAAATAGAATAGGGCAACCAATATGGTTAGAGTTACCCATCTCAATAACAATATCAGCCAACCCAGAGATTTCATCGAAATTGATCTTCAAGGAAGCATTATCCCAAGTTTTTATAGCATTTCTAACCGCATCTTTATATTCACTTGGGAAAGAAGTTCCAAATGAATATGTGAGATTAGTATTATTCCAGATTCCATCTCCTCCCATAGAGAAATTAAAATCCTCTTCATCATAATAAATATTGTTATTAACAACTTCATCTTGTTTATTACAGCAAACAAAAAACATGATAATGCAAATTAAAACCAACTTTTTCATATGCATCCAAGTGGTAATAAATAATAGTAATTGTTTTCTGCTCTCATCGAATTCAGGAAATCAGTATATCTACAGTCCAACACCTCACCATATTGTTTTAAAGGATCTATATAGTATACAGTACTCCCAGTTCCTATATCAGTTAAAGTTAAGCCAACTATCACAACAAAATGAGTATACGCATTGGAAGTTGATATACTACCATTCTTTTTCACTTCCACTCTTGCTATAATTGGTTTATTTGCTTCAAGATATTCTAAAATTTTGTCTTTAGTTTTAGTTCTACCAACATCATTACTGGCATTACTACTTGTAGATTTTACTTTGAATTTGCCTGAATTGCATTCTCCAAAATCAACTTTAGCAACTTTTACAGCCTCATCTATCATAATGCCTCCACAATCTGTATGCATTCTTTCCCTTAAATTATTCACTTCATCAACACTAAATTCACGATATGGTTGTAAAATTTGCCTTCCCATTAAGTAGGAAACAGCAAGACAAGCAGTACTACCACAATTTATTCCTTTAGATTTTTGCCACATGTGGTCATAATTATCACCAACAATTGTGTTGTCAAAGATTACCTTTGCATTACTAGGAATAGCATCTGTTTGAGAACCAAAAGTCATTGAAACATCGAAAGTAAAGTCGTCATTTAAGCTGTCATTTTCGTCTGTAGAACTTTCTTCATTTGAACATGCTGAAAATAAAATAAAGATAAAAAATGTAGCAACCATTTTAATTGTTTTCATAATTGTAATATTTAAAATAGATTATTGATTTTAATAAAGACGTTGTATGTATTATTAGTTTTTTTTCGGCTTGCTGCTAACGACCGAGGCTATGGGCA
>CAZDSY010000134.1:0-7182 GCA_964508285.1 uncultured Paludibacter sp. | reverse complement strand
TATCTTTTTCAAGGAATAAAGGATAAAGCTGAATTTCTTCATAAATTTATGACCGATAGAAATATTCCTAAACACGCAGTAGCATATGTAGGCGATGATATTAATGATTATGAAGCGATGAAATTAGCCGGAATTAAAGCATGTCCGGCTGATGCATCGATTGAAATAAGAGAAATCTGCGATGTAATTCTTACCCGAAATGGAGGATGTGGAGCGGTACGTGAATTTACCGATAAGATATTCCTTGCCCGCCAAATAAACAAGGCTAATCTAAAACCCGATATTCAATAATTTTTTAATTTCATGAAACGAACATGACAAAATTTAATCTATTTTGACCCACAGGGGCATGATTAAATTTTGTTTTGTGAGTTCCATGTGACAAATAAAAAAAATATAAACACATGAAAGTTGCTATAATAATTCCTGCACGCCTCGGCTCAACGCGTTTACCTAACAAGGTGTTAGTTGATTTGAATGGAAAGCCACTGATTCAACGCACTTTTGAAGCTTGTAAAGGATCGTTGCTTAGTAGTGATGTTTATATAGCGGTGGATGACCAAGGGGTTTTTGATGTGTGTCAGAAATTTACATCAAATGTAATTATGACTTCCACCGAACATATAAGCGGAACTTCACGCATGACTGAGGCTTATCTACACACTGATGCTGACGTAATAATCAACGTTCAGGGTGATGAACCTTTTATTGAACCAGCAACTATCGATGCTCTGGCAAATGCTTTAATAGCTGACAATAAAACGCTTATAGCCAGCGCATACAGTGAAATTAAAAACGAAGATGAAATTAACAATCCTAATATAGTTAAGGTAGTTACCGATATAAACTCAAACGCTATTTATTTCTCGCGCTATCCTATTCCTTATAACAGAGATAAAAAGGAGATAGAACCATCAGCATTTAAAAAACATATTGGCATTTACGGATATAAAAAGGAATTTCTTGAAAACTTCAGAAATCTGAAACCTTCGTTTCTTGAAAATACAGAGCGTTTGGAGCAGTTACGTTTTCTCGAAAACGGATACAGTATAAAAATGATAAAAGTAGAAGCGTTCGAAAAAGGAATCGATACTGAAGAAGATTTGATTTGGGCAAGAAAGAAATTTGAAGATTTGAAGATTTGAAGATTAGTTTTTTGTCTTTGCCCTTGATTTTTAGCTACTGGCTCTTAAATAGTAAATTGAAAATAATAAATGGAATTATATCAGAAAATCAACAATGCAACATTCTTCATTGCCGGTCCTTGTGTGATGGAAAGTTATGAATTGATGGATGAAGTTGCGTCTGCACTTGTTGAAATTAAAAAACGATTAAATGTAGAAGTTATCTTCAAGGCAAGCTTCGATAAAGCAAACCGCACTTCCATACATTCATTTCGCGGACCGGGACTTGAAAAAGGTATGATATGGTTAAGCGATATCCGAAGTAAATATAATATTCCTGTAACTACCGATATCCATGAAAGCTATCAGGCTAAACCTGTTGGGCAAGTAGTGGATATTTTGCAGATTCCGGCATTTCTTTGTCGTCAGACCGATTTGCTTGTTGAAGCAGCTCGAACAGGGAAAATTGTGAATGTAAAAAAAGCACAATTTCTTAGTGCGACTGATATGCAATATCCTGCGGGAAAAATACTCGAATGCGAGAATACACAGATAATGTTGACTGAGCGGGGAACAATTATGTCGCCAGGCAATTTAGTGGTCGATTTCAGAAATATCCCTGAGATGAAAAAACTTGGATATCCTGTGGTGATGGATTGCACCCATGCCGTACAGAAACCATCGACCGGAACAACAACCGGAGGCAATCGCGAATACGTTCGCCCGATAGCGCTTGCTGCAAAAGCTTTCGGAGCAAATGGCTATTTTCTCGAAGTACATCCTGAACCTGATAAAGGGTTAAGCGATGCCCCCAACATGTATCCGCTGGATAAGTTGGAAAACTTGATATTGGAATTAATATAAAACAAAATTTATTGTCAACTAATTTTACGTATTTACGCGTAAAAATAAAAAACATTATAAGTACCCTGCGTTAGCAAACGAGAGATAGTAGAAATTTGAACAGAACCCTAGAACCCATTTTTTTTGATTTATGCAACGAATATTACAAACTGCACGCGAAACATTACTAAATGAAGGCAATGCTATACTCGCCCAGCTTGATTTATTGAATGGCGATTTTGAGCGTGCCGTCGTAGCTATGCTTGAGACCAAAGGCAAGGTGGTCGTTACCGGTATGGGAAAATCGGGAATTGTGGGACGTAAAATTTCTGCTACGCTTGCCAGTACGGGCACACCAAGTTTCTTTTTGCATCCCGCAGAAGCTTTTCATGGCGATTTAGGAATGGTTACCCCCGACGATCTTGTGTTTGCTATAAGCAACTCAGGAGAAACCGATGAAGTACTTAAAATATTACCCTTTTTTAAGGAAAACGGAAACCGGATTATTTCCATGAGTAACGATGCAACTTCGACAATGGCTCTGAACTCTGATATACATATTTTATTGCGTATTGACGAAGAAGCTTGTCCGCTTAATCTTGCACCTACCACTTCTACAACCGTGATGTTGGCTATGGGCGATGCCTTGGCACTTGCAGCTATGAAAATGAAAGATTTCAGGGAGGAAAATTATGCGCGTTTCCATCCCGGTGGTGCACTCGGAAGGAAATTGTTGGCAAAAGTGGAACACAAAATGCGTACTGAAAATCTGCCCATGATTGATGCCAACAGTTCTCTTAAAGATATTATCAATGTTATGAGCCGTGGACGATTGGGACTGGCTTTAGTATATGAAGACAAAAAAACGATTGGTATTATTACTGATGGCGACTTGCGCCGATTAATGGAAGCGAAAGGAAAAAATGCCTGGGATATGAAAGCTGCCGACTTTATGACCCGCAACCCCAAGACGGTTCCAATTGGTACTTCATTGCACGATACCGAAGAAATGATGACTGAACTAAAAATTACTTCGCTTGTAGTGATTGATAGCAATGGTGTTACGAAAGGTGTAGTACAGATATACGATTTACATTGATGTTGACAATAAACCCTGACAGGCGCAAGCACGCTGTCAGGTTTTTTTATTGGAACATTCTCACTTTGGCACATTTTCAAATTCTCATATTCCGCAAGCGGTATCTTCGTTTCACTACGATTGGCATATTATTTTTTTTTGTACTTTTGCATGCTTTAATTGTATAACGATAACCTGATTTGGAAAAATGAAACCTGAAATTCTCCAACTTCCCAAAATTGCCGACCCGCGCGGTAATCTTACCTTTATCGAAGGAGAAAATGATATTTCTTTTGATATTAAATGGGTGTATTGGATGAATGATTTATTGGGTGGATAAAAGAGTATATATTTAGTTAGAAACAAAAGACTAACTCCCCCTTCCTAAATATCGGGACAAACAAGAGGTAGTTTGAAAACCAAGAATTTAACCAAAAAAATTATGCAAAAACAAGGTGAAATTATAATTTATCAACCTGAGGATATTCATAATTTTAGTATTGAGGTGAGGGTCGAAGATGAAACTGTTTGGCTTACTCAATTGCAAATGGCAGAATTGTTTGAGGCTACAAAACAAAATGTCAGTCTCCATATTAATAATATTTTCAAGGAAAAAGAACTTGATAAGGATTCAGTTGTCAAGTATTCCTTGACAACTGCTTCTGATGGAAAACGCTATAATACCTCATTTTATAATTTAGATGTAATTATCTCAGTTGGTTATAGAGTAAAATCGCTAAGAGGTACTCAATTTCGTATTTGGGCTAATAAAATTTTGAAAGATTATTTATTGAAAGGTTATGCTATAAATAAACGAATGGATCGAATTGAGGACAATGTAGAGTCTTTAAAAAACAAAGTAAATGAAATAGATTTACAGATAAAAACCTCTCTGCCACCTCATGAAGGTGTTTTGTTTGACGGGCAGATATTTGATGCCTGGAAGTTTGTGTCTGATATTATAAAAACAGCAAAAACCTCAATCCACCTGATAGATAATTATGTTGATGAAACTGTCCTGATTTTGTTGTCAAAGCGAGGAAAAGCTGTAAAAGCAATTATTTACACACAAAAGATTTCAAAACAGTTTCAGCTGGATATCGAAAAACATAATGCACAATACGAAAAAATTGAAGTAAAAGAGTTCTCCAAATCGCACGACAGATTTCTGATTATCGATAAAAGGGATGTATATCATATCGGAGCATCATTAAAAGATTTGGGTCGGAAATGGTTTGCATTCTCAAAAATGGAATGGGATGCAAATGATATTATACAGCGCGTAAAAGCTAAGTGACAATTGAAAGTTGACAATGCACAGTGGACAATAATAATACCTGCAATGCCGATAGCTCGGCACGCCGGAATACTCCGTCCGCTGTAATTTGTGGATAAAAAAAATGTGTAAATAATTTCAATCAGTGTTTCTTATGAACCAAATACTACAATCCGCACAACAAACTCTCCTCAACGAGGGTAACACCATACTACAACAAACCGAACTGCTTAACGGTGACTTCGAACAGGCGGTGATGGCCATGATTAATACGAAAGGAAAGGTGGTCGTTACCGGTATGGGAAAATCGGGAATTGTGGGACGTAAAATTTCTGCTACGCTTGCCAGTACGGGCACACCAAGTTTCTTTTTGCATCCCGCAGAAGCTTTTCATGGCGATTTAGGAATGGTTACCCCCGACGATCTTGTGTTTGCTATAAGCAACTCAGGAGAAACCGATGAAGTACTTAAAATATTACCCTTTTTTAAGGAAAACGGAAACCGGATTATTTCCATGAGTAACGATGCAACTTCGACAATGGCTCTGAACTCTGATATACATATTTTATTGCGTATTGACGAAGAAGCTTGTCCGCTTAATCTTGCACCTACCACTTCTACAACCGTGATGTTGGCTATGGGCGATGCCTTGGCACTTGCAGCTATGAAAATGAAAGATTTCAGGGAGGAAAATTATGCGCGTTTCCATCCCGGTGGTGCACTCGGAAGGAAATTGTTGGCAAAAGTGGAACACAAAATGCGTACTGAAAATCTGCCCATGATTGATGCCAACAGTTCTCTTAAAGATATTATCAATGTTATGAGCCGTGGACGATTGGGACTGGCTTTAGTATATGAAGACAAAAAAACGATTGGTATTATTACTGATGGCGACTTGCGCCGATTAATGGAAGCGAAAGGGAAAAATGCCTGGGATATGAAAGCTGCCGACTTTATGACCCACAACCCTAAAACCATAGCGCTTGGTACTTCGCTACACGAGGCAGAAGAACTGCTGAAACAACTGAAAATTGCTTCGCTGATAGTGGTTGATACCGAAGGACTAACTGTTGGGGTGGTACAAATTTACGATTTGCATTAAACATTGGAAACACACGAATTAAAGAAAAAAGGCGCTGTTGCAGTATTCTGGAATCTTTCAGGTACACTTGTTAAGCAAGGTGTTTCTTTTGTAATATCAATATTTTTAGCACGTTTGCTCTCGCCTTCCGATTTTGGTTTAGTAGGAATGGCTACTGTGTTTATTGCACTTACACAGAGTTTTACCGATTTTGGTATGACTTCGGGACTTATTCAGAAGAAAGAGCCTACCGAAGTGCAATACAGTACCGTGTTTTATATCAATCTCGGACTGTCTGTTGTGCTTATGGGGCTGATGATTGCTTTTTCAGGAGCGATTGCTCGATACTACAATAATCCTGAGGTGGGCAGAATTGCACGTTTTGTATCGTATAGTTTTGTTATAAATGCATTGAACGGTGTGCAAAATGCACAACTTACCAAAGCATTGGCAAACAAAATAAAAACCATAGCCTCGCTTTCTTCTGCTGTAGTAAGTGGTGTTGTAGGTATTAGTCTGGCATATTCAGGGTTTGGTGCATGGAGTTTAGTATATTCGGCCTTGGCGGGCAGTGTGGTGAATACAACTGTTATATGGAAGAGTTCAGCTTGGCGACCTAAAGCTCTCTTTAATTTCTCAGAAGTAAAACCATTACTTAACTATGGATCAAAAATGTTTGCTTCCGGAATTCTCGATAGTGTGTATAATAAAATAGATGTATTGATTATTGGTAAGATATTTTCGGCTGCTACACTTGGTTATTATTATCGTGCCATTTCATTTAATCAACTAATCACCCGTTATACATCAGGAGCGCTGCAGGGTGTTTTTTTTCCGGTAATAAGTCATTTGCAGGACAACAGAGAAGCTCAAATGCGCGTAATTAGCAAAAGTCTTCACATTATGTCTTTTCTAACTTTTATGCTAATGGGTGTGCTTTATCTCGATGCCAAGGAACTGATTGTATTGCTTTTTACCGACAAATGGTTGGTGTCTGTCGATTATTTTAAAGTTATGGTTTTTTATGCCTACGCCTACCCTGTTAGTGTGATATTGGTCAATGTGCTCTCGGGAAACGGACAGTCAGGGAAATTCTTTCAGCTTGAGGTCTGGAAAAAAATAACCGGACTTGCAGCTATGGGAGTTGGATTTTTCTTTGGTATGTTTGGCTTTCTGTGGGCACTCGCTGTGTCTTCTACCATTGCTGTGTTGCTCAATATGTGGTATGTAAACAAAGTAATAGCATGGCCGGTACGCAGGCAAATTATGATTGTATATCAGTATGCCATATATAGTTTTGTGGCTGCAATTCCTGTATATTGGATAAAAACATTGCTTCCCGACAATTTATGGTTGTTGCTTTTCGCAGGAACTATTATCTTTGCTATTGTTTACATGCTACTCAACAGAGTTTTCAGTACAAATGCTATTGTTTATTTACAGGAATACTTTGTACAATATAAAAACCGTAAGAAAAACAGATTATCTGAATAATGCAAAAACCCATTACTGTCACTCAACCCTGTCTGCCACCGCTGGACGAATTTATGCCTTATCTGCAACAGATTTGGCAAAACAAATGGCTTACCAATAATGGCCCTCTTCATCAGCAATTGGAAAAAGAGCTGGCCGAATATCTGGGAGTAAAATATATCTCTGTTTTTTCCAATGGTACACTGGCGTTAATCACTGCCCTGCAGGCTTTAAATATCACAGGCGAAGTGATTACTACTCCTTTTAGTTTTGTAGCTACCACGCATTCGCTTTGGTGGAACAAAAT
>CAZDSY010000133.1:0-7424 GCA_964508285.1 uncultured Paludibacter sp. | reverse complement strand
TTGTTTTTAACTCAACTTTAACTTTTGATTATTGAGGTATGGAAAGTTGGGTTAAGCACTTCAAGTTCTGCGGGTACTTCCACTATTCGTTTTATTAACGATGCCTCAAATAATACTGTTCAATATTGTACAATTAAAGGTTCTTCAACTGCAACAACGAATGGCGGAATTATTTTATTACATACCGGAATCAGCACCGGAAATGACAACAACATTATTGATAATAATAACCTTACCTGTACAACAGATTATAACAGGCCGGTAAGTGTTATATTTTCTTCAGGTTCTTCAGCAAGTATTGCTAATAACAATATTATAGTCAGCAACAACAATATTTATAATTTCTTTAACAGAGGATTGCAATCTTATGGTGTAAACTTCAGCACAAACACATCCGATTGTACTGTTTCAGGAAATAGTTTTTACGAAACAGCAAGATTTATTCCAACCCTTACTGTAGGTTATTAT
This sequence comes from uncultured Paludibacter sp., assembly GCA_964508285.1. Taxonomy (GTDB): domain Bacteria; phylum Bacteroidota; class Bacteroidia; order Bacteroidales; family Paludibacteraceae; genus Paludibacter. Next base: position 6,956 of record CAZDSY010000133.1, on the reverse strand, counting down.
CCAATTCGTATCAATAATTCCGGCACTAATTTTACGGTTACCGGTAATTTTATTGGCGGTCAGTCAGCCAACTGCGGTGGAAGCGCATGGAACAAAACAAGTGCTGCTAACAGCGGTTTTTATGGAATATATTTAAATGTAGGGACTACGACGCGAAGTAATGTGCAAGGAAACACCATAAAAAATATTTCGTGGTCAAATTCAACTTTTGCAGGCTTTTATGGCATTTGCATTGATGCCGGAGCTGCCAATATAGGTACTCAAACAGAAAATATTATAGGTTCAGATACCGGAACTGGCTCAATTTTTTATCAAAACTCATCCGGTGGAGCTTTTTATGGAATTTATACTTCTGGCAATGCCATTACCACTATTGAAAATAATAAAATTGGTTCCATAACAAGTGCAAGTACAAATCCAGCAAATCCTTCAAGTGCTTATGGTATTTACATAAGTTCGGGTACTCCAACAATTAAAGGCAATATAATTGGAAGTACGACAACGACAAACAGTATTCAAGCAACAAGTGTAAGCACTTCCAATCCTCAATATGTATATGGTATATATTCAAACAGTACAACATCAACAAATATACAGAACAACATCATAGCCAACCTGACAAATGGTACAACTAATACCAACAATTCGACAGCAGGTTTGATTAACGGAATATATTGTAATGCCGGCACTAATACCATAATAAACAATACCATAAGAGATTTGACTATAGCAAATGCCAACAATTCAACAACACATACTGCATCTGTTACAGGTATTGCATTTAGTTCAAATGCTTACCTAAATGCGATAAATAACAATGCAATTTATAACTTGAGTAATACAAATTCCGATTTTGCCGGGCAAATTTCAGGAATTTATTTTACAGGCGCTGTATTTTCATTTAATCAAATTTCAAAAAATTTCATTCACAGCCTCACTGCCACAGGAATAAATTCTTCGGCTTCAATATATGGTGTTAAAGTAATTTCAGGGGTAACTCAATTGGTGAATAATATTATTTCACTTGGTGGTAATTCAAAATCAACGATATACGGTTTGTACGACACAGGTGCAGCCGGTCAAACTTGTAAGGCATATTTTAATACCATTAATGTTTATGGTTCTTTAGCAACCGGGTCGGTAAACAAATCATATTGTCTTTATAGTGCAGCTTCAAATAATAAACGCGACTACAGGAATAATATTTTCCAAAACTCCCGCTCGACTACAGATGGAAGTAATCTGCATTATGCTATTTCACTTACATCAAATGACAATTTAACCTGCGATTACAACGATTATTATGTTGCCGGAATCGGAGGTGTTTTAGGAAATCTGTCAGAAAATATAATAACCACACTTGCCGATTGGAAGACTGCTACGGCTCAGGATGAATACAGCATTAATATAAGTGCAGATTTTGCAAATGCTAACGGAACTACAACAACAGATTACATTCCCCTTGCAACTAATATCAATGGAATTTTTATCAACGATGTTTTGTATGATTTTAATAACACCTTTAGATTATCGGCATCGAGAATGGGAGCGTTTGAGGTTGAAAATTCTGACCCGAAAGTAGAATTATGGAGCAATGGTACTTATTTTAACTCTTATAATAACTTAAAAGAAACATTCGATGCAATTAACAGTGGTTTAGTTACAGGTAGTTTGGTGATTAAAATAACGGAGAATATTGAGGAAACTACATCGGCAATCCTCAATGCGAGCGGAAACGGAGGCGCAAATTACAACAATCTTGTAATTTACCCGACAAAGGATGCAATCTCAGTTTGTGGAAATATTGATATGCCACTTATAGACCTGAACGGCGCCGACAATGTAACTATAGACGGAAGAAGAAATGGAGAAGGTAGCGCAAAAAATTTGCTACTTATAAATGTAAGTACAGCTTCAACCGCGGGAAACTCTACTTTGCGCTTTATAAATGATGCAACTAATAACACTGTAAAATTTTGTACTTTGAGAGGTGCTTCAACTGCTACTACCGGCGGAATTGTTTTATTCCATACCGGAGAAATTTCAGGAAATGACAATAATTCCATTGAATTTAACGATATAACTTGTGCCAACGATGTAGATAGACCTGTAAACGCCATTTATTCAATTGGAACATCTGAAAGTATTGCAAATAATAACATTAATATCAATGGAAATAATATTTTCAATTTCTTTAATCGAAGCTTAAATTCGTTTGGTATTAATTTAAATGAATACAATTCGGATTGTACTGTTTCAGACAATAGTTTTTATGAAACAGATAAGTTTGTTCCTACCGGAAACGGAGCACTAACATTCATTTACATTAACAGTATTACCGGAAATAACTTCTCTGTAAACAATAATTATTTAGGAGGGCAATTGCCGAACTGTGGAGGTAATGCATGGACAAAATCAACTGAAGGTCAAAACACTTTCAATGGAATTTTACTGAATGTTGGTTCTTTATCGGAAAGCAATATTCAAGGGAATACAATAAAAAACTTTTCATGGGCAGACGGAAACGGAACTTCAAATGTTACTGTAATAAATATCACTGAGGGTTTGGTAAATATTGGTACTGAAACCGGAAATGTTATTGGTTCGGATGAAGGAACAAACTCAATAAATTTATTGGCAGCCGTACAAGGTTATTTTTGTGGAATTAATATTGTTAATGCTACTGCAATATGCAGCAATAATAAAATAGGTTCCATAACCACATCTTCTACCGCCGGCTATGGTTACTATATGTATGGAATTTACAAAACATCTCACATAAAAACCTTTAGTGCCTTTAACAATACTATAGGTAGCAAAACAACTGCCAACAGTTTTGACGCTACAAGTAGAGCTTATAATACGCAATTTCGTGCATGGCAGCATCAGATTGTATATGGTATTTTCTCTGATATGATAAATGGTGGAAAAACATATATTGAAAACAATACCATTGCAAATATTAATAACAGAGCAGAAACTCCGGGTAAAATGGGTACTAAAATTATTGGGATAGGCAGTGCGGGAGGTTCTTGTGAAAACAACATTATTAACAATTCAATTCATGATTTAACTGTAGCAAATAATGTTGAATACAAAGATGCTAATGGGTCTTTAACCGGGATTGCAATTTTTCAATATTCTTTAAATACCAGAATTATTGGAAATAAAATTTATAATCTTATAAATACGAATCCATCATTTTTAGGACTGGTTTGTGGGATATCTATAAATGGCAATACTATTTGTTCAAATAACTTTATTCACAGCATATCACTAAATGTTATAAGTGCCACAAATGCTGATGTTGTTGGCATAAGAAATTCTTCTGGTAAAGCAACAATTTCAAATAATATAATTAGTATAGGAGGTAATTATCGTGCAACAATAAATGGTATATATGATGCTACAGCATACGCTTTTGACGAAACAAAATTATATTTCAACACCATTTATATTAATGGCACTTTAACAATTTATGACTATTATATGTCAAGTTGTTTATACAGTCATTCAAATGTAGGTAAACGCGATTACAGGAATAATATTTTTTATAATGCACGCTCCAAAACTACTGCAGGCAATAATCAACATACTGCATATTTTAATTATGGAACTGCTGGAAATCTTACGCTTGATTATAACGATTATTATGTTTCAGGAACTGGAGGAGCACCTTTTAACATGTCAATATTTGCCGGACAAAATGCAAACAGTATTAACCAAGACCCACTTTTTACAAATAGAGGTGGACTGAGCGCAGAAGATTATCAACTCTCAGATATTAAAATTTTTGGAGTTTCAGAAACCGGTATAACTGATGATTACGGCTATGTTACCCGCTCGAATTGTCCAACAATGGGAGCCTGGGAGCTTGTACCTGAAAATTTATGGACAGGAAACAGAAACGATAACTGGGGCGATTGCCACAACTGGACTTTTGATGTACCTGGACCGGGAGATAATGTAACATTTTACGTTGAGCCAAAAAACCATGCAGTACTTGATATTAATCGTGTAATCGGTTCTCTCAATAATGCACAAAGTACGTACCGTCCTGTATTGGATGGTAAAACTCTTACCATGAATGGGGCATTAAACTTTACAAATGGCGCGCAAATGGATGCATCTGCCACAGGTTCAACTTTAGTTCTTTCGGGCAGTGTTACACCACAGGTCATCGGCGAAAATTTCCTTTATGAGGATAAAATGTATAACCTTGTTGTAAGTAATCCTGATGATGCAGTTTTGCATGGCAGAATGATACTTTTAAATTCTCTTTCGGCAACTTCGGGTGTGCTCGATGCTTCAACCAATAATCCAACCGTAGTTCTTGGTGGCACAAATCCTCAAACATTTGGAGGTAATGAGTTATTAAACGGAGATGTTTATAATCTGACAATTGATAACGAAGCGAATGCTAAAGTGAGCTCTAATCTTACAGTACAAAACAATCTTACGCTAACAAAAGGCAATATTTCCACCGACGATTTAACCCTCACTTTAGAAGGTAATACCGTTGGTAGCGGCGGTTATATTTCAACCAATCCTTCAGCCGGTACCATTGAATATGCGGGTGCTTCGGCTCAAACTATCCGTAGAATTAAGGATAACACCGCAAATGCTTTACTTGTTACCAATACAAGTTCGGAAGGAGCTACAATGATTGGTACCGACGATAGTTTTGGCGATTTAAATACCTTTAATCTGGTTAATGTTGTGAACGGCTCAAGGTTAAATATTGCCCCGGGCGAAAAACTCACTGTAAACAACGACCTTTTAAATAACGGAACTTTCGTCCTGCAATCGGACAATCAGGGAACTGCCACACTTCTAACTCCGGGAACTTTATCCACAGATGCAGGAACTTACAAAGTAGAACAATACCTCACCGGAGCGAATAATGGAAGTGCACCTAATGGACGTTTTTGGTACGTTTCTACACCGGTTTCGGGAGCCACAAGTGCTACATTTAATCCTGTTTCGGGTTTAAACAAACTATGGTCATGGTACGAACCAACACATTCGTACATACAAATTGCCGACAACAACACATCATTAGTAAATGGTAAGGGTTATGTGGCTCGTATGGGAAACACAGGAAATGTAGAATTTAGCAGTAAAATAATGAACAATGGTGATATTACATTAACCGGACTTTCGTGGACTGGCAACGATCATTTAAACCGTGGTTACAATTTGGTTGGCAACCCTTATCCTTCGTATTTGAACTGGAAAGATGTATGGGTTGATCCGAATACGGGCGATTTACGTGAAAACGGATTGCCTAACAGGATGCGTGCAACAATGTGGGTGCGTTCCGAAAACAGTTCGCTTTATACCTACAATGCTGTGGCAGGAGCTTATGTTACTACAAATCCTCAAAAAGGTGAAATTTCGGACAACAACATTCAATATATTGCACCAATGCAGGCATTTTGGGTGGAAACTTTCGATCCTGAAATGACGGATGGTTCAATAACATTTACCAACAGTATGCGCAGTCATCAAATATCGTCTCATCAGCGTCTTCGTGCGAAATCGGCAAATCAGAACGAAAAGCAAACCGTGAAATTGCAGATTACCGATGGCACGAACTCCGACGAAACAGTTGTTTTATTCAATGCCAAAGCATCGGATACTTATGATTTGTACGATTCGCGCAAAATGAGTCAGACAACGCTTCCTCAACTTTATACAAAAGCTGGCAGCAATGTTTTATCAATAAATACTTTGTCAGCTTTCAACAACGAGAGAGTAGTACCACTCGGATTCAGCGTTCCGGCAAGTGGATCTTACTCAATCAGTGCAAATGAAATAGCGAATTTCGCACAAGGTACGCAGGTACTACTGCTCGATAATACAAGTGGAAATGTTACTGAACTTACAGATGGTATTGAATATCATTTTACTTCAGCTAAAACTGACAGTTACAACCGTTTCAGCCTTATTTTCCGCTCGCCGGGCTTAACTACGGATATGGATAGCTTTACCAATGGTAACATTACTGTTTTCAAAAACGGCGACAATAAAATAACAGTTATCTGTAAAGAAGATGTAATGTTTAATGCATCGGTAACGGTTTATAATGTTACGGGGCAGGTATTGGCAAACAAAGCGCTTTCGGGAGTTACCACTGTGGTGGATAATCAGTTTATCCCGGGCGTGTATATTGTAAAAGTAAATAACGGTGCGAATGCCGTATCGACTAAAGTGGTTATCGAATAATTTAAAAACGACTAAACAAATCAGAAAAAATGAAAACTACAGAAAACAATATAAAACGCTCGTATTCTTCGCCCGAAATTCATATTATTTCGTTAGATAATGAAATTTCACTGATACTAAACTCCGACAGAGTTTTACCTAATGATCCGGAGAGTGATTTACATATTCCTGAACTGGATTATTTTGAAGACACTCCTTTTGAGTAGTGATATTTTATCATAAAAAAGCTGCCTGAATAACTTTCAGGCAGCTTTTTTAGTTTTATTTGCAAAATGTTTAAATTGGATGTTTTTTGTAAATTTGGTTGGCTGAAGTTTTTTTATTTTTTATTGTGAAAAATTGAATCAATATAATTTAACCCTGAGTTGATAATCAACTTGAATTTCAAAAACTACACAAAACTATTTGTCAGCAATTTTCCCGAGTTAAACTTAACCATTTTTTATCCATAATCACTTATCTGTTTCAGTTTTTCCATATTTCTACGTTACTAAATTTAAACACAAACAAATTATTAAAGATATTTGAACCATATAAGAACACATAAGTCAACATTAGAAATAATTATCAACAATGAAACTGTTTTTTTAATATAACATGTTTATTCTTTTTTTCTTCCTTATGTGTTCTTATGTGGTTAATCTTTGAATATGGTAAAGTAGAAATAGTTAAATAGTCGAGTCTTAAAAAGCCCATTTACGATTATTTAAAAGTAAAAATATGTTAAG
>CAZDSY010000132.1:0-7521 GCA_964508285.1 uncultured Paludibacter sp. | reverse complement strand
AAGATAGATACTCTCTCTTACCCCGAAGTGTATAAACTTATGAATCTTAAAAATATAGTTTTTGACGATATTTATAAAAAAAACTTTAGTTTTACTCTTAAATATAATTCGGAATTAATAGATGTCAGCGATTTTTCGGATGTTATCAGAATCAGCAACGATGAATATGAAATTCAAAATAAAAGCATTTCAGTGCTTTTTGACAACGAAATCAATCTATTGAAAGTGAAAATCAAGGATAAAAACTATGAATTTACTTTGGATACCATTTTGCAATCCCTGAGTAAAATTAAAGAAAATGAATTGATGAATGCTGAGCAACTTACATATGACACTTCCGGTGCACGATTAATATTTGATAATATTCAATTTATGCAAGACACATCAACGTCCAAAATAAAAGTCAACAATTTTCAAGGGTGGCTTTTTTTTAAAAAATAAAAAATTTACAAAAACCTTAAAGGTATTTTTTATGTGACTTTGTAGTTGTTCAAAAACACAAATTAAATTTTTAAACATTATTATTTTTCCTGAAATCGATTGCAAAAAAAAATGTTTGATTGATTCTTAAATTATTATGAGTCCAAACTGTTTTTTCACTTTATTTGTGGTAAAAAACTTATATAATCGGATTATACTAAATCTTAAATTAAATCATGCAAAATCAAATCTTTAAAATGAATTGTTTCACACTAACAAAATTAAATATTTTTTTTGTAGCTACGTTTTCATTCGTTCTAATTACTTCGTGTCAACCAACGCTTAATCAGCCTGCTTTATCGCCTGATAATCGAAATTTAAATTCATTAATTACGCTCGAAATTGGCGAAAATGACATATATCTACAGGATTACATTCTGAATGTAAATGATATTGATTCGGTAAAATGTACCTCTGATGCTGTAAAAATAGATATTTCGGCTGATAAAACCCTTGCAAAACTGAATGTTTTGCAGGAAATGGAACAATTTGTTGATGTAAGAATATATGCAAAGGGCGTTTCTTATTCTGTCCCTTGTCGGAAAACCGATAAAACTGATTATACTTTTACATTCGATCCACAGGGGAAGAAATACCATCGGGTTCAAATTGCCGGACAAATGAACGATTGGACGCCTTCACGAACACCCGATTTGCAATTGAACACTCATGGATTTTACGAAGTGAAACTTCAGCTCAGTCCGGGATCTTATCTTTATCAGATGAATTTGGATGGCGACCAAAATCACGATGCCAACAATCCGAAAAAAGTGGACAATGGTTTCGGTAAATATAATTCAATACTTGAAGTTCCCGGTAAAAATCATTTATTTCCTATACTTACAACTGAAAGTTACGGCAATCACAAAATTTCTCTCATTGCTCAAAACGAAATAAACAATGTATTTGTTTATTGGCAAAATTACCGTTTGCCCGATAATTTTATCAGAATTGCAAATGGTATTATTACTTTTGATATTCCATCCGAAGCAAATAAACTGAAACGTACATTTATAAGAGTTTGGGCATCGAACAAATTCGGAGTAAGTAATGATGTGCTAATTCCTTTACAAAAAGGTGAAGTGCTTACTCAAAGTAAATACCTTACCCGAACCGATAAGCATGCACAGGTTATGTATTTTTTACTGGTTGATAGATTTTTGAATGGTGATACGCTTAACGATAAACCATTGAATCGTCCCGATGTGAACAAACGTGTTGATTTTTGGGGCGGCGATTTGACTGGCTTACAACAAAAAATTGAAGATGGGTATTTCGATAAACTTGGAATCAATACTTTATGGATTTCGCCATTAAATCAGAATCCGCTCGAACCTTATGGATATTATGCTCCTAAAAAAACAAAATTTTCAGGATATCATGGCTATTGGCCAATTTCATCCTCCAAAGTTGATTTCCGCTTTGGCAGCAATAATGAACTAAAAGAGCTTGTAAAACAAGCACATAATTACAAAATAAATGTATTGCTCGATTATGTGGCAAATCATGTGCACGAAGAACATCCGCTTTACAAACAGCATCCGGAGTTTGCAACAAATCTATATTTACCCGATGGAACATTGAATGTGGAAAAATGGGACGAGCAGCGTCTGACAACTTGGTTCGATACTTTTATGCCTTCGCTCGATTATTCTAACCCTAAAGTTGTATCGATGATGACTGATTCTGCCATTTTCTGGTTAAAAGAATTTCAGTTGGATGGTTTTCGTCATGATGCTTGTAAGCATGTTAATTTGGAATTCTGGCGTTTACTAACCCTGAAAATGAAGCAACAATTTCCCGAAAATATGAATTATCAGATAGGTGAAACCTATGGTAGCCCCAAACTTATAGCAAGTTATCTGACAACAGGTATGCTCGATGGACAGTTTGATTTCAATGTTTATGATATCGCTAATACGACTTTTGCCGGAGTTGGGGGCGGCGATTTGAAACGAGTGCAAAGCGTGCTTAATACAAGTTTGCAAATGTATGGCAATCATAACCTGATGGGTTATATTTCTGGCAATCATGATAAAGCACGCTTTATGGCATATGCATCGGGCGATATAAAATTTGGCGAAGATGCCAAAGCTGCCGGTTGGAATCGTGAAATCGGTATAACCGATTCAAGTGCATATGATAAGTTTTTGCTTTTTCATGCATTTAATCTCACCATTCCGGGCGTACCTGTAATTTATTATGGCGATGAAATAGGAATAACAGGTGGTAATGATCCTGACAGTCGCAGAATGATGCGATTTGATGGTTGGAATGCACGCGAAAAAAAATTGTTCGATGGAGTAAGTAAATTAATAAAATTGCGTCGTACACACCCAGTATTCATTTATGGTGATTTTATCAATATCAAAACTGAAAAAGATATTTGGGTGTATGCTCGTAAATATTTTGATGAAGAAGCAATTGTAATATTAAACAATGCTTCGGAAAGTCGCTCTGTCAAAATGGATTTACCAATGGTATTAAAATCACAAAATTACAAATGCGCTTTCGGAACACAATCTCATATAAATAGGCGTAAGTTAAATGTTTCAATGCCTGCTTATTCACTTGAAGTTTTCATTAGTAAAAACTAAAGGTGCAAACTAATATTATTATAATTTTCGATTACACAATCAAATATTAGGTTAAAAAAAACCTGTCAGTACGTTAATATCTGACGTAGTTGAAAAATAAACCCCATGGAAATTAAAGATGGAAGACAGGCTGTGAAAGCAGAAAACCGAACTATTTGGCGTAAATGGCTTGAAAATAACCATATACCTGAAAAATCAGTTTGGCTCATCATTTATCATAAAAAAAGCTCAGTACCATCTATTCGGCAAGACGAAGCTGTGGAGGAAGCTTTATGTTTTGGTTAGATCGACAGCAAAGCTAAAAGCAGGGTTAATGAGAGTTATTATGTTACCTTTACACCCCGAAATCCACGCTGTGGTTGGAGTACAATAAATAAACTCAGGGTAAAAAAGCTTATAGATAACGGATTAATGACAGATTGCGGAATGAAATTAGTGGAATTGGCAATTGAATCGGGAGCATGGGATTTTTATGCGAACAGAAAACCCAAAAGCTTAACTTGATTAATAATTTAATATTGTATCTACTAGTGTTAAGTTAAGAATAAAAAAGTTTATAATGTAAAAAGCTATATTTCATTTACTTATGGTTTTTATCTTATGAATTATGTTACTAAGGACAACCAGCTACTTTCGCGTTGCTTGATGAATTAATCTAACTACACTGAAGTCATTCATTCTGTGATTCTGTTGTTAATTTAAATTAATGTAATCTTTATAAGTAGTTAATAATTAAATATTTTCAGCAAAAGCAAATTTTTAAACAATGATACAAATAAAAAAAACATTACTTACTGATGCAGCCGGTAAAGGAATGGATGATTTTCTTCAGATTTTTATTGATGCCATTCTACAAATAATTGATGGAAGACTCACTCCAGAAAATATGGCACAATTGAATAGCTCGCAACATACATTATTGGCATGGCATTTTTTTACAACTGAAATGCGTCAGGGTGGATTTGTCCAATTAATTCAGAATGGATACGGACCATATATCTTCGAAAATCCATTTGCAAAAGCAATGCGCCAATTTGGCTGTACAGAGTTATCGAAATTAATTTACAGGGCGAAAAAAATTTACGATGCCAATAAGAAAGAGCTGACTCGTGAAACAACCGAAGAAGAATTCAACGCTATGTACGTCGATTTTGAAATTTTCGATGATTTGGAAGAAGATTATTTTGATATGGAAGAACAACAAACGGCATTACTCGCTCAGTATGTAGATGAATATATTGAGGAGTTTGCAGAGATAATTTGAAATATTGTTAAGTTAAGAGTTTAATGTTTGTAAAGTAAATAATTGTAATTCATTTACTTATAGTTTTGTCTTTTGCATAGATTAAAACTTAACATAATAATACATCCCGAAAATTATTTTTTATAAAAAAAATGAGCAAATTTATATTTGCTCATTTTTTTTGAAATGTACTTGTAGTATGTTCTACTTAAGAATTCTTTGCTTTTTCAACTATCGCTTTAAAAGCTTCGGGATGATTCATCGCAAGGTCGGCAAGAACTTTACGATTCATTTCGATACCCGATTTATGCAATGCACCCATAAGTTTGGAATAAGAGAAACCTTCGAGGCGTGCAGCAGCATTGATACGTTGAATCCACAAGGCGCGGAAGTTACGTTTTTTGGTTTTACGGTCACGGTAAGCATATTGCAAACCTTTTTCCCATGTATTTTTGGCTACTGTCCAAACATTGCGGCGACCGCCAAAATAACCTCTGGTGAGGCTTAAAATTCTTTTTCTTCTTTTACGTGAAGCAACGTGATTAACTGATCTTGGCATAATTAATAAAATGAATTGTGAATGTTAGCGCCACTTTTTGTGGACTTTTGAGCTAATACACTCTGATTTTTTTACTTGAAAACTGTTTAAAAAACTTAGTTCTGATTGATTATTTCATTCCCAACATTGCTTTAACGTTACTTAAATCGCTTTTGTTAACTAATGCAACATGCGTAAGATTACGTTTTTGCTTTGTGGTTTTTTTTGTCAGAATGTGGCTTTTAAAAGCATGTTTTCTTTTAATTTTTCCTGTTCCGGTAAGGGTAAACCTTTTTTTGGCACCGGAGTTAGTCTTCATTTTTGGCATTTCTTGTTTGTATTTTATATTGAATTAAAAAATCTCAAATTTTATTTCTCTTTGGTGAAAGCATAATTATCATTCTTTTTCCTTCGAGTACAGGCAGCTGATCAACTTTAGCATAATCTTCAAGGTCCTGTGCAAAACGTGCTAAAAGTACTTCGCCTTGTTCTTTAAAAAGAATTGAACGACCTTTGAAAAATACATAAGCTTTTACCTTACAGCCTTCTTTTAAAAAACTTATTGCATGTTTCAACTTGAAGTTATAATCATGATCGTCAGTTTGCGGTCCGAAACGAATTTCTTTTACAATAACTTTAGCTGTTTTGGCTTTTTGTTCTTTTTCGCGCTTTTTTTGCTGATAAAGAAATTTCTGATAATCAATAATTTTACATACCGGGGGTACTGCTGTAGCTGCTATTTCTACCAGATCAAGTTCAAGTTCATCAGCTTTTCGCAGTGCATCTTCAATAGAATAAATGCCTTGTTCTACGTTTTCGCCTACTAAACGAACTTCTTTAACCCCTTTTATTTTCTCGTTAATCCTATGGGGCATTTCTTTTTCTTTCACCTTATTAGGTCTGATTGATAATTGTTTAGCTATACTTTGTTTCCTCCCTGAATTTAGTTGTTTTTGTTTTATGATTTGAGGGCGCAAATATAATCATATTTTTTCATTCTTTTGGCATGATACGATATTTTTTTGTATAATTCATTCCTTAACTGCCAATCATTCTGTAATTTGTAATTGAATGTAGTGTTTTTTATGTATATTTTTATTGGTATCGATATCCAACTCCTTTCTGAATTCATTTTGTTGTTACTTTTTTTTTTGACAATATTGCTGTCCAAATAATTATAATTAGTTTGAAAAAAGCTATTTTTGTAACACGTTTGATAATTTTCATTAGTATAAACTTAAAAATTATATCATGACAATACGACAACTATCGGTTTTTCTCGAAAACAAAACCGGACATTTAAATCAAATACTTGAAGTATTAGCCCGAAACAATATTAATATAAATGCATTAACTGTAGCGGATAGTAGCGATTATGGTTTGGTTCGAATGCTCGTTTCCGATCCAGAAAAAGCTCTAACTGCTCTGCAATCTGAAAACTATTCGGTACGAATTCATCATGTAATTTCACTTGAAATGCCTTCTGAACCCGGGTCGATGTGGAAAATTCTTACACTTTTTGCAGAGGCAGGAGTTTTTATCGAATACGTTTATGCATTTAGTTTTGGTACGAAATCAGTGTTGGTAATCCGCACAAATGATGGCACTAAAGCAATCGAAATCATTACGAAAAATAACCTAAAACCTATTAGCGAATCTGATTTAAAAATTGAACTATGATTTGGAATGAAAAAATGGAATGCATGAGTCGTGAAGATATGCGCACTCTGCAAAGTGAAAGATTGGTTCATTTGGTTGAACGTGTTTATAATAACGTTCCGTTCTACCGTCAGAAAATGGATGAACTGAATATAAAACCAACTGATATAAAAAGTATTGATGATATAGGTAAACTTCCGTTAACCTATAAAAACGATTTAAGAGATAATTATCCTTTTGGTATGTTTGCTGTGCCTATGTCGCAAATTGTGCGTGTACATGCATCAAGCGGAACAACAGGAAAACCTACTACCGTTGGATATACCCAAAAAGACATTGATGTGTGGAAAGAAGTGCTTTCTCGATGTCTTGCAATGGCTGGTGTTACAAAACATGATATAATACAGGTTTCGTATGGTTACGGACTTTTTACAGGTGGTCTTGGCGTACATTATGGAGCAGAAAATATGGGTTGTACCGTTGTTCCTGTTTCGGGAGGAAATACACGCCGGCAATTACAATTGATGGCTGATTTTGGATCAACTGTGCTCGCATGTACACCATCCTATGCATTGCATTTAGCTGATGCTATGTCAGATTATGGATATTCATTGAAAGATTTGAAATTAAAATCGGGTATCTTCGGCGCAGAACCATGGACTGAAAATATGCGCCTCGAATTGGAGAAGAAATGGGGCATTAAAGCTTTCGATATCTATGGTTTAAGCGAAATTATGGGCCCTGGAGTGGCGAATGATTGTGCTGAGCATAGTGGACTGCATATACACGAAGATCATTTTTTTGCAGAAATAGTTGACCCGGATACGAAACAACCACTACCGGAAGGATCGGAAGGTGAATTGGTTTTCACAACACTTACAAAAGAGGGAATCCCACTCATAAGATACAATACCCGCGATTTATCGACCCTGAATTACGGGAAATGCATTTGTGGACGAACTACTGTAAGGATGAAGAAAATAACCGGACGAAGCGATGATATG
>CAZDSY010000131.1:0-7559 GCA_964508285.1 uncultured Paludibacter sp. | reverse complement strand
CCACATCTTTATCGTAGCTTGGCGCAATAAGTCGCCCGCTAAGAGAACGCCCGCTAAGCGACCAGGAATTTCCGCCTGAGGTTCCGGAACCGGCAGGATTTCCCTGAGCAGTATTACCGGAAGTATTTCCGCTGCCGGTATTTCCGCCGCTTCCAAACAATCCGCTCATTTGGTTATTCGCTTTATCGATAGCTTCCTGTTCCTTACGCTTTTGTTCGGCTATACGTTGTTCTTCCTCTCTGCGCTGTCTTTCGAGTGCCTCTCGTTCCTGTCGTTCTTTTTTCTTTTGTTCTTCAATAGCTACCGCCGAAGGATCCTTTTGTGTCATTAAGTTCTCTTTTGGTGGAGTAACTTTAGGAGTTGTGGGCGTACTTGGTTTAGGTGCGGGTGGTTCGGGCTGCGGAGTTGCAGCCGGAGTTTGTGTTACGCCGGCACCATCATTTGCATTCCCGAAACTAATCATAATGCCTTCTTCTTCGGGCGTTTTCAATCCAGGCATTACAATCAGAAAAAGCAACAGAATTAATAGTGCGGTAGAAATTACCGAACCTATCAGACCATATTTTTCAGAATTACTCACGCTGATTATCTCTTATCTTTGGTTTGAGTTGCAATAACTATTTTCAACTTATGCTGATTGGCTATATCAAGCACTTTCACTACTTCTTTATAAGCAATATTCTGATCGGCATGCAATGCAATATAAGTTGATGTATCCTGCGCTACAAGATTCAGAATATAGGGTTCAAGCAGTTCTGGGTCAATAGCTTCTGGCTTATTATTTCCTTTGGCTACAAAAAAATTGCCTTTATCATCGATGGTAACTTTTGCCATCACCTTTTTGGTTGATGTTTTTGCACCACTTTGTGGTAAATTCAGTTTTATATCGTTGGGCGACGACAGCGTTGATGCCATGATAAAAAACAGAAGCAAAAGGAAAATAATGTCGGTCATCGACGACATTTGGAATCCTGCTTCAATTTTTGTTCGTTTTTTTAATGCCATTTTAATTTCATTTTTTAATGAATATTTCTACGAAAAAAAGCAATGCATCGAAGCATCAAGCAGGTTCGTTGAGCAGATCGAGAAATTCCATAGTACGCGCTTCGAGTTTACGCACTACTGAATCGACACGTGTAACAAGGTAATTATATGCAAAATAGGCGATAATTCCCACAATCAGACCACCCACTGTAGTCACCATAGCCTGATACATACCTTCTGAAAGGTCGATTAGTCGAACTGTACCGGTATTATTCAGTGACATATTGTAGAAAGTAGTAACCATACCGGTTACAGTACCAAGGAAACCCAACATTGGAGCGCCTCCGGAGATAGATGCCAAAATAACAAGTCCCTTTTCTAGTTTAGCAATTTCAAGACTACCAACATTTTCGATAGCAACCAGCATATCGTTCATAGGCCGACCCAAACGGCTGATACCTTTTTCAACCATGCGTGAAGTTGGCGTATCACTTTCGCGGCAGAGTTTTACGGCAGCTTCAATTTTACCATCGTAAATATAATCCTTTATTCTGTTCATAAAAGAATTGTCTTCCTTAAGCGCATTTTTCAGTGTCAGCAATCTTTCGATAAACAAATATGCAGCACCGGCAAACATAATAACCAACACATACATTATAGGTCCGCCATACTGAAACATTTCCCATAAATTCATTTTTTTCGCTGTTTCAACCACATCAGTTGTAGCGGCAAGCGCAGCCGTGTCCTGTAATAGAAGCATCAAGTTCATATTTATTTCCGGTTTTTTAAATTAATTATTTGTCTTCTTTTCAAAATTAGTACCAAAAAAATTAAGCACAATTATTTTAACTGATTTTTATAACGTTTTATTGTTTCTTCAAGACCAAAATAGAGAGCATCACTAATAAGGGCATGTCCGATGGACACTTCATCAATCCATGGAATGTTTTTATGAAGATATTCGAGATTCTCAAGGCTTAAATCATGTCCGGCATTCAGTCCCAACCCTGTTTTCCGAGCAAATTTTGCAGCTTCAAGAAAAGGCTTCAGGGCTTCTTCCCTATTTTTCGGGTACATCGCCGCATAAGGTTCGGTATAAAGTTCTACGCGGTCGGCACCACTTTTGGCGGCATATTCAATATGTTTAAGGTCAGTTCCTACAAAAATTGAAACTCTGATTCCAACACTTTGAAAATCAGCAACCACATCTTTCAGAAAATCAAAATGTGTTACCGTATCCCAACCAGAATTGGAAGTAATAGCATCGTGTGCATCAGGCACTAAGGTGACCTGATGCGGTTTTACAGTTTTTACAAGTTCTATAAACTTTGGCGTAGGATTTCCTTCAATATTAAATTCAGTTTTGAGCAATGGTCGCAGTTCCCATACATCGGCATAACGGATATGTCGTTCGTCGGGACGCGGATGAACAGTGATACCTTCTGCACCAAATTTTTCGCAGTCGAGCGCAACCTGACAAACATTCGGGATATTACCTCCTCGCGCGTTGCGTAAAGTTGCTATTTTATTGATATTTACACTTAATTTAGTCATCGATTTTAAAAAATTTTAATAATAACAGAAAATAATGTGATTACTCTATGTATTTAATTTGTAATTTTGAATTACATTTTGTTCCTTTGTATGGTAAAATTTATTACGATTTACTGTGCACAAAAATACTTTAAAAAAACTGAAACTCAGTTTTTAATATTGTAACTTTCATATTTTTTAAAGCAAACAATTTTAAATATCTACTATCACTGCATAATTAATGATTTTATTAAAATAAATACTTCATTTTAAAACATATAAACAACTGACTAACAACAATTTATATAGTATATATCGACTTTAGATATTTTTTGCGTTTTAATACTCACGCGAAGACGCAAAGACGCATATTTAATATATTATGTATCTGATATTCAATTTAAACAAAATTTGACGCAATGAGAAAACTTAACAGTTTTCTTGGCGACTTAGCAACTTTGTGTGATATTCTATATTTTATACTGTACTATTGTAAAACAATTTATCAAAATTAAAGCCAACAATTAAAAACAGAATTGTACAAATTTAAAATGAATAATATAATGAAAATAGCCATATTCGGTAATATACTTCGTCCAGTTATCATTTCACACTTAAAAATCTTATTTGCTTTTGCCAAAGAGAAAAATATCATTTTACAATTGGATGAAGATTTGTACGATTTTGCAAAGGCTTACAGCAATGAAATAACAAACGAAACTGAAATAATCACTTCCGATAAGTTTAATGCTGATTTTGTATTGAGTATTGGCGGAGATGGAACATTTCTGACAACCGCTGCTCGTGTGGGTCGTAAAAACATTCCGATTCTGGGTGTAAACACCGGACGCCTGGGTTTTCTGACTGATGTAGCAGGCGAAAATCTTATTTCTACTTTAGAAGCAATTGTAACTGGCAATCATACCATCGAGGAAAGAACATTATTGAAACTTGAAGCAAAAGACGGAACGCCTTTCAGTTATCCTTACGCTTTAAACGACATATCGATACTCAAACAGGAAAGTTCGTCGATGATAAGTATCAATGTAAGTCTGAACGATGAACCAATAAACCGCTACCAGGCGGATGGGCTGGTAATTTCTACTCCTACAGGTTCTACAGCTTATTCAATGAGCGTTGGCGGTCCTATTGTAGTTCCACAGGCAAGAAATTTTATTATTTCTCCGGTTGCTTCTCACAGTCTGAATGTCAGACCTTTAGTAGTTCCCGACGACTGGATTATCGACCTTGAAGTTAAAAGTCGCAGCAACAACTACATGGTCTCGCTCGATGGACGTACAAAGATTCTGGAACAAAACACAAAACTGCGCGTTATTTGCGCCGACTATACCATTAAAGTTATAAAACAAAAAAATCATACTTTTTTCGACACACTCAAAAATAAATTGATGTGGGGAATGGACAAGAGAAATTGAGAATTGGTTTATTAGACTATCGGTTTATCAATTTAACGGTTTATCGTTATTTGGGAAATTGGGAAATTGGGAAATTGAGAAATTAAGAAATTAGAAAATTAGGAAAAAATGTTGGATGGAAATTGCAACTGAAAATTAATTTCAGCGAAAGTCTAATATCAACGAAGTTAATATCAGCAATACCAATTTCAGCCGTAGGCTAATATCAGCGAAGCTAATTTCAACAAAATTAAACAATGGCAAAAACAAAATCTGTATATATATGTCAGAACTGCGGAGTTGATTCTCCCAAATGGATAGGTCGTTGTCCATCGTGTGGTGAATGGAATACCTATGTTGAAGAAATTATAGCGAAGGACAACAGCTCAAAAATAAGTCTTGCAGGTTTGGAAATTACCAAACAAAAACCTCAAAGACTTCACGAAATAGAAACGAGAGAAGAAACCCGTTTCGATACTTCGAGTGCTGAACTGAACAGGGTTTTGGGAGGGGGATTAGTCCCGGGTTCGCTGGTACTTATCGGAGGTGAGCCCGGCATTGGCAAATCAACATTGGTTTTGCAGGTAGTGCTGAATTTAAAAGGACGAAAAACACTTTACATTTCAGGCGAAGAGAGTGTTCAGCAGCTTAAAATGAGGGCAGAACGACTCAAACACGACAATCCTGATTGTTATTTCGTTAGTGAGACTTCACTGGAACAGGTATTTATACATATCCAAAATTTACAACCCGATGTTGTAATTGTCGACTCCATACAAACCATATCCACAGATCTTATCGAATCATCACCGGGTTCGGTATCGCAGGTACGCGAATGCGCAGCGCATTTACTAAAATTCTGCAAAACCTCCGGCACTCCGGTTTTACTTATCGGACATATAAATAAAGAAGGAAGTATAGCGGGTCCGAAAGTACTGGAACATATCGTTGACACGGTTTTACAATTCGAAGGCGACCAACATTACATGTACCGAATTCTTCGTCCAATAAAAAACCGATTTGGAAATACTTCGGAACTTGGAATTTTCGAAATGCAGCAAAACGGTCTGCGTGAAGTAAGCAATCCTTCGGAATTGTTACTTTCTCAAAATCACGAAGGTCTCAGCGGAGTTTCTATCGCTTCAGCTATTGAGGGCATTCGACCGTTTCTTATCGAAGTGCAGGCATTGGTTAGTTCTGCCGCCTACGGAACCCCGCAACGCTCGAGCACCGGGTTCGACTTGCGCAGACTGAATATGTTACTGGCTGTACTGGAAAAACGTGCCGGATTTAAAATTGCTCAAAAAGATGTTTTCCTGAATATTGCCGGAGGAATTCGTGTAAACGACCCTGCTATCGACCTTGCAGTAATTTCAGCTATTCTATCGTCGAATGTGGATATAGCTATTGAAAAACATATATGCATGGCAGGAGAAGTGGGCTTATCGGGCGAAATTCGTCCTATTAACCGCATTGAGCAGCGGATTTTTGAAGCGGAAAAACTTGGTTTCAGTAAAATGATAATTCCCGATTTTAATATTAAAGCGCTTAATTTGGGAAATGTGAATATCGAAATTGTTAGAGTTAAAAAAGTAGAAGAAGCATTCCGCGTTTTATTTAAAAAATAAAAACACACAGACTAAACCCTTATAAGGGCTTAAATATTCATTTCAACAATCATATTCTTTCTAAATAACCGATTACATTAAACCGGTTATCAGTCATCTTTTGCAATTTTGATAAAATTCAGATTCGGGTATATCAACTAAAAATATTAAATTTGCAGTTCAAAAAAAAATCAAACGGCAACGATATGAACCGCACCAATGAGCAATTCGACCGAGCAACAGCCGAATGCAGAAACATTTTCAAGAAAAAATTAATGGATTACGGAAGCGCATGGCGAATTCTGCGTACAGGTTCGGTTACCGACCAGATTTATATTAAAGCCAATCGCATCAGAAGCATCGAAACAAAAGGCGTTTCGAAAGTTGGTGAAGATATACACTCTGAGTTGATAGGAATAGTAAATTATGGTGTAATCGGATTAATTCAGCTTGAATTGGGAAGCGCCGAAACAGCAGATTTGAATTACGATGATGCTTTGAAATTTTACGATAAATACATACAAAAAGCAAAAGAACTTATGCTGGCTAAAAATCATGACTATGATGAAGCATGGCGAATGATGCGTATGGAATCGTACACCGATTTGATTTTAATGAAGATTTATCGCACTAAACAAATAGAAGATAATAAAGGCGAAACACTTGTTTCAGAAGGAATTGATGCAAATTATTTCGACATGATAAACTATTCGGTTTTCGGACTGATAAAATTACAGGAAAAAGATGACCAGAAGCAGCTATAAACCCGTTACTACATCCCAAAAAATCGGAAAGATTTTTTTGCATATAATCAGAATTGTTGTTGCTATCGTTTTTATTTTTTCGGGATTCGTAAAACTGGTTGATCCACTTGGATTTACATATAAAATTGAAGATTACCTCACTGCATTTGGTGGATTTGCCGGTGTTTTTACTTCCATGGCACTTCCTGCAGCGATTGCACTTTCAACTTTCGAAATGCTACTGGGTTTGTGCATGCTTTTTCAGATTCATCTTAAGCGAACAGGATTTTTCGTTTTGCTTTTTATGCTCGTAATGACACCGCTTACGCTGTGGATAGCACTTAAAAATCCTGTAACGGATTGTGGATGTTTCGGCGATGCTTTGATTATCAGCAATTGGGAGACTTTTTACAAAAATGTGATTCTCGTAGTTTTTATCCTACTCATACTTATTTTCAATAAACAGTTTAAGCAAGTATTTCTACCATACTTTGAGTGGATCGCTGTATTGATTTTCATTATAATTGGAGTTGGAATTGCCGTATATTCTCTTCGGAATTTACCAATCATTGATTTTCTACCCTATAAAAAAGGTGTTAATATTCCCGAAGCGATGATGATTCCCGAAGGCGAAGAAACAGATCAATACGAGACCACCTTTATTTACGAAAAAGACGGTTTGCAAAAAGAATTCACACTCGCAAATTACCCAAAAGGCGATTCAACATGGAAATTTGTTGATCAGAAAACTGTACTCGTTTCGAAAGGATACGTACCTCCAATACACGATTTACATATTATACATGAACTTTACGGCGATATAACCGAAGATATTTTACATTACGAAGGTTGTACTTACCTCCTTGTTATGTACGATTTAAATAAAGCATCAGTAACTGGAGCAAAAAAAGCAGAAGAATTTTATCAGCAATATAAAAACAGCACAACAAAATTTTACACATTAACGGCTTCAGGACAGGAAGATATTGAAAATTTCAGAAAAAATACAGGCGTTACGTATCCTTTCTGTCAATCAGACCCTATTACACTAAAAACGATGGTTCGTTCCAATCCGGGACTTATGCTGATAAAAAATGGTGTTATACAAGGCAAATGGAGTTGGAGGAATTTTTAGAGAAATAGTTACGAGTAAACAAAGTAACAAGGTAACGAAGACTCAAGGGAAAGGAAACAAGGAAACATCTTGTAAATTTAAAAGTTTAAAGAGAGTAGGTGTTCCAACTTTATGAACCTAAAGAACTTTATAACTCTAAAAC
>CAZDSY010000130.1:0-7635 GCA_964508285.1 uncultured Paludibacter sp. | reverse complement strand
CGTGAAATTTTTATTCAAATCCTGATAAGTAATTTCGGGACTTTTTACAGTCGTTGATGGAATATTGGTGTTAGCGGTTTTTTTAATTGAAATTCCCTGCGGACGAGCAGTAAAGACTTGACCATTACCGCCTGCAACAGATGCTTGTGTTTCCAAATTTGGCTTTGAAATACCAGATGTAGTAATTTCCGGTTTTACAGAAGTTATATTGGTAGCACCATCAGAATTATGATTCGAAACCTTACCGGATGTAACGGATGGTTGTTTTTGCTCAAAAGTCTGAACCGCTTGAATCTGTTGTAAAGGAATGTTTACGGAGTCAGTATGTTTTTTTTTTTCGTTCGTAAGCTGACACATACGAATTAACGATAATTCCACCAGTAAACGTTTGTTTTTACTCAGCCTGTAATTCAAATCGCAGTCATTTGCAATTTTTAAAGCCTCAAAAATAAATTCCTGTGGACATAATGCTGCCTGCTGAATGTAACGGTTTGCAATATCGGCACCAACTTCGAGAAGTTTTACTGTGGACGGATCTTTACTCACCAGCACATCGCGCAGATGCGAACTTAAACCGGTAATAAAATGCTGTGCATCAAATCCCCGGTTGAGTATTTCATTGAAAATTAACAACGACCCGGTATAATCACCTTTCAGAAAACAATCGACAATTCGAAAATAATACTCATAATCGAGTACATTCAAATTATCGATAACACCCTGGTAAGTTATATTATTTCCACAGAAACTAACCAACTGATCGAAAATGGATAAAGCATCGCGCATACCGCCATCACTCTTCTGTGCAATTACATTCAGAGCATTCAGGTCAACAGTTACACCTTCGTTTTGAGCTACATACTGTAAATGTTTTACAGTATCGGCTACAGTTATACGATTAAAATCATAAATCTGACACCGCGAAAGTATGGTAGGAATAATTTTGTGTTTTTCGGTAGTGGCGAGAATAAAAATGGCGTGCGCAGGAGGTTCTTCAAGTGTTTTAAGAAATGCATTGAATGCAGCCGAAGATAACATGTGAACCTCGTCGATAATATAAACACGATATTTACCAATCTGAGGCGGAATTCGTACTTGTTCTATCAGATATTTTATATCATCAGTTCCGTTATTGGATGCTGCATCGAGTTCCTGAATATTGTATGAACGCTGCTCATTAAATGAAACACATGACTCACACTGATTACAAGCTTCGTGGTTGGCAGTAGGGTTAAAGCAGTTTATGGTTTTAGCAAAAATTCGCGCACAGGTAGTTTTACCTACTCCGCGTGGACCGCAAAACAAATAGGCATGCGCTAAATGATTAATCGCAATTGCATTCTTCAGGGTTTTTACCAGCGCATCCTGTCCTACAACGGATGAAAAATCGTTTGGACGATATTTGCGTGCCGATACTATAAAATTATCCATATAATTACTCGAACTTATTTTTACAAAGATAATATTTTAAACGCAGATAACCGGATATCAATTTACAAAAAAATGATACAATCAGGTAAACTATTTTTTTGATTTGGGATTTTTTTTCATTTTCAACTATCTTAATACTGTATTGTTTATTGAAATTTAACTAACTTTGCCGAGATATTTTTCCTGGAAAAATGAACACTGGGCTTACGCAATTTTCACTAAACATTTATGAAAATATTCTCCAGAATATTGAAATATTTCAGAAAGATTATTCTCAACAAGTACCTGATTGTATTGGTTGGATTTGGTGTATTTATCATTTTCTTCGACAGTCATAATTTGATACAGCGAAGGAAAATGGACAAAAAATTGAAGGAACTTCAAAATGAATACAATTATTATCTGAATGAAATCAAAAACAACAAATTTTTGATTAAGGAATTACAAACCAACGATACATTTCTTGAGAAATTTGCCCGGGAAAAATATTTAATGCATAAAGATAACGAAGAAATTTTTATCATCCGATAAGCATGTCCCACCCTACCCGTAAAATCATTTTTATTATAGCAGGCACACTGTTAGTACTTGGTTCTGCTACACATATTTTCGATATGAAAGCTTCTTTCGGAATTTTCGTGGCAGGAGCTTTACCGGTAATTGCTTTGCAGTTACTGAGTTTATACGAACACAAAGATGCTCATTTTGCACTCCGCCGGCTTCATTTCATAGCATTTACTTCTACCCTATTTCTGGCAGCAGCAGCATTCTTTATGTTTACGGGTTCTGATTTATGGATTGCGGGTATACTAATCTATGCACTGATTTCGTTGTATGTCAGTTTCAGATCGTAAATGATTTTAAAATTCCACACTTTATAAACTAATAATAAATGTTTCAGAATTATACAGGAGAGATAGCAGCTTTGGGAGTATCCGTTTGCTGGACAATCAGTGGCTTGTTTTTCGAAAAAGCCGGCTATCGTATTGGTTCGCTTTCAGTAAATATTATACGTTTATTTTTTGCAACTTTTCTTCTAGGGTTTACAACGTTAATTTTCAGAGGTTCATTTTTTCCTGTCGATGCTTCATTTCAAAACTGGCTATGGTTAGGAATGTCCGGTGTGATTGGATTCTTTTGGGGTGATTTGTTTCTTTTCAAATCTTATATGATTATCGGTTCGCGTACAGCTGCTTTGATTATGAGTTTTGCTCCCATGATTACAGCAATTCTCGGTTGGTTTTTACTGGATGAAAAACTCTCTCCTCGAGATATCGTAGCCATTTTAATTTGCTTAACAGGAATTATAGTTGCAATTTCGAACCGTAAAATGCGACTTAATATTTCTGCCCGCGGACTTCTTTTCGCTTTTGGTGGTGCTACAGGTCAAGCTATTGGATTAATTATGAGCAAGAAAGGAATGGGTGATTATAATCCTATGGCAGCAACGCAAATCAGAGCGATTTTCGGGCTGATAAGTTTTGCACTTATGATTACTTTTTTGGGGCGATGGAAAAGTATTTTTACAGCATTGAAAGATTCTCACGGCATGAAAGCAGTTTCATTCGGTTCATTTTTCGGTCCGTTTATCGGGGTAACGCTTTCTCTATTTGCCATACAACAAACCAAAACCGGTATAGCTTCTACGCTAATGGCGCTGGTGCCAATCCTAATTATTTGGCCATCGGCAGTAATGTTCAACGAAAAAATTAAGCCACAACATATTATAGGAGCTGTTATCAGTGTTGCCGGAGCTACGTTGTTTTTTCTTTGAGCATTAGCAATTTATTTAATTCGAAATGCATATCAAACAAAAAATAATTGTATTTTTGCATTCCCAAATCAAAAACGCGTTATACATTGGAAAGTTGCCGGAGTGGTCGATCGGGACGGTCTCGAAAACCGTTGTACGGGTAACTGTACCCAGGGTTCGAATCCCTGACTTTCCGCAAAAAAGTTTCAGTGCGCCGTAAATCCAAAAAAAAGATTTGCGGCTGTTTTTTTATCATCACACTTTTTCTGAAAAATTCAAATTTTTATTAATACATGTCACAAAAAAATAGAACGCGGATTTACACGGTTCCGACACTTCGGAATAGCAGATCGAAGATACCGACTTGACGGGATTAAAGCAGATTAAATACATTAAAAAATCGGATTAAATACGGATTAAATCTTACAAGCAAGATTAGTTTATGATAAGCAACTGAAATCATCTTGCCATGGGCGAGATTAAAATCCGATTTTTATCCGCTGAGTCAGCGTAAATCAGCGTTCCATTTTCTTCAATATCAAATATTTATAAATTCTTGTCATATACTTAGCAAATTTTTATGAATTTGAAAAATAAAAGCTACAAACAAACGTTTTTAAGTAAGTTTAAAAAATAGTTAAGAAATGCGTTTAAGAGTAAGTTTAATAGTTTTTTTCATTGTATTTTTTTCGACCATTGCAATATCACAAAATAAAATACGCGTATTCGGTTATGTAATCGATACCAATAACCGTGGAATTGAACTTGCCAATGTTTATGTTGAAAATGCAAACACAGGTACAAGTACAAACATAAATGGGTATTATGAACTGATAACCGAAATTGGCGATTCGGCAACTCTTGTATATTCCATGGTTGGTTATCGCACATTTAAACACACCATTTATCCACGACAGAAAGTTTTGCAAATTTCTGTTGAACTTCCGCAACTCACAAGTGAAATAAATGATATTGAAGTAATTGCACAACGCCGACAAACTTCAACGCTCGATTACATCGACCCAACAAAATTAAGATTGATGCCCAATACAAGTGGCGGCATCGAATCGTTGCTGATAACTTTTGCAGGTGTAAGCCAGAATAACGAGTTAAGTTCGCAATACACGGTTCGTGGCGGTAATTTCGATGAAAACATTGTTTATGTTAACGGAATTGAAGTTTATCGTCCGCTGCTCATACGCGCCGGGCAGCAGGAAGGTTTGAGTTTTATCAATCCCGATTTGGTACAAAACGTTGCATTTTCAGCCGGTGGTTTCGATGCGCGGTTTGGCGATAAAATGTCGTCGGTACTTGACATTGAGTATAAAAAGCCTTTAAAATCAGAAGCTTCAGCTTCACTCAGTTTACTCGGAGCCTCAGCTTATGTAGGCAGTGCAAACAAAAAATTCACTCAGATGCATGGTGTACGCTATAAAACTTCGGCATATTTGCTTGGTACACTCGACACAAAAGGTGAATATAAACCCTCGTTTTTCGATTATCAGACATATTTAACTTATCAGTTGAAGCCAAAATGGGAAATCACTTTTCTTGGCAACATTTCCCAGAATTACTATGAATTCGAACCTCAAACCCGTTCAACATCATTCGGCACGTACAATATGGGACGTAATCTTACGGTTTGGTTCGAAGGAAGGGAAAAAGATCTTTTTCGCACAATGTTCGGTGCATTAGCATTGAATTATCAGCCTCATAAAAACACGAAACTAAGCTTTACAGCTTCGGCCTTCCATACCAACGAAAATGAAACGTACGATATTCTGGGCGAATATATTCTGAGCGAAGTAAAAATGGATCTCGATCCTGAAAAGCAGGCAGGAGCTTCACTTGGTATAGGGAAATATCAGGAACATGCCCGTAACAGGCTGAAAGGGACAGTTGCCAATCTTATTCATACAGGCGAACACAATCTTGAAAACCACAAAATTCGATGGGGAGCTACTTTTCAACACGAATATATCAGTGATGTAATAAGTGAATGGGAATGGCGCGATTCAGCAGGATACTCGCTTCCTTTCAGTGCCGACAAAGTGAATCTTTACTATAACATGAAGGCAAGCACAACTTTACCTTCGTTTCGCACAACTGTCTTTTTTCAGGACACGTACAAAAAAAATCTGAAAATCGGTTACTTCAGTGTAACTGCCGGTATCAGAGCAAATTATTGGACATTTAACAACGAATTACTGATAAGCCCAAGGTTTTCAGTTTCACTTATTCCACACTGGAAAAAAGATTTTAGTTTCCGCTTTGCAACCGGAATTTATCATCAGACTCCTTTCTATAAAGAATTGCGCGATACGCTGACAGATGCTCTTGGCAATGTAAATGTAGTGCTAAACAAAAATATTAAAGCGCAACGCTCGGCACATTTTGTACTTGCAGGCGACCATTATTTCCGTGCATGGGGACGACCTTTTAAATTTACTGCCGAAGGGTATTTAAAACTTGCCGACCGCATTGAAACGTACACCGTAGATAATGTAAGAATCAGATATTCGGGAGAAAACGACGCTATTGCTTATACTGCCGGGTTTGATTTTAAGTTATACGGAGAACTTGTACCCGGCACCGATTCGTGGATAAATTTTTCGCTCATGAATTCGAAAGAAGATATGATCGGTGATTGGTATATGAAGAATACTTACGACGATGATGGAAAAATTACTTCTTCGGAAAAAGTATTTCCAGGATGGGTTTCCAGACCTAACGAACAACGATATTCATTTTCTATGCTCTTTCAGGATTATTTACCCAACAACCCAAAATACAAAGTAAATCTAAAATTCATTTGGTCGGATGGTTTACCCTTCGGAGCACCACGCAATGTTCAATACAGGGCAGCATTCAGAGCGCCTGCATACCGAAGGGTAGATATAGGAGCATCGAGGGTTTTGGTCAGTGGTTCGGATAAGATTATGGAAAAACATTGGTTGAAAAACATAAAAAACATCTGGATAAATCTGGAAGTATTTAATTTGATGAATTTCAAAAATGTGAATTCCCATTACTGGGTTACTGACATTTACAGTCACCAATATGCAGTTCCAAACTATCTTACAGGTCGTCAGTTAAATCTAAAACTGATGGTTGATTTCAAATAGTGATTATTCAAACATACCATTACCATAATTCAATACCAAATTTTAAAAAAAATTTGATTTACATTAAAAATTCATCTAATAAATTGTTCATAAACTTGTTTGTTAAAATCGTCAAATCGGCTTTTTCCAATATCTCATTTGCAGATTGAATACAAATTCCTGAGGAAAGTTCTCTTTTTCCTTCAGTCAACATCTTTTTTATCAATTCAGGAGTTGTTTCGAGATGAAATTGTAATCCCAAAACTCTATCCTGATAAACAAAAGCCTGATACAAACAATACTCACTTTGCAAAAGATGAACGGCATCTTCCGGTAAATTATAAGTATCGCCATGCCAGTGAAAAACTAATGTCGTATCTTCGAAACCCTTCAAAAGTCGGGAGTTTTTCCCATTTTGAGTTTTTCTAATTGGAAACCAGCCAATTTCTTTCACTTTATTAGGATAAACTTTTGCTCCAAGAACTTCAGCTATTAACTGAGAACCTAAACATATTCCTAAAACCTTTTTGCCGGCATCAATTACATCTTTGATAAACTTTTTTTCAGTTTTAAGCCAAGTAAATTTATCTTCTTCGTAAACACTCATAGGTCCGCCCATTACAATCAGGAAGTCTATGCTATCCATAGCCGGAAATTCAACTTTTTGATATATTCGAGTGAATGATAATAAAATTCCATTGTTAAAAAGATATTTTTCAATACAACCAGTTCCTTCGTAAGGAACATGCATGATACAATGTGCTTTCATTAAAATAATTTTGAATGTGGTATTAACTTATAATTATTCAAAGCAATATTACGAAACAAAATTAAACCATATAACTAAGATTACAAAGATTTGAAAAAATCAAATTATTTGTTTTTGATTCAACAATCAACAAACTTTGCATAATAATTTCAATATACATTATGATTAATAGTTCGTTATTATACATAAAAAAAAAACAATATAAATTTCATCTTTCTCAAAGCATTATGTTTCAATCCGACAGAAATTCATTACTTTTGCATTCAATTTTTCAAAAAAGGATTACTTCAATCATTGAACTATTAAATGCCACATTCATCAATGCGTGGGCTATCGATGCCCGAATCACCTATCAGAAAACTGGTACCCCTTGCAGATAAAGCCAAAGCCAGAGGAATAAAGGTTTTTCATCTTAACATTGGTCAACCCGATATAAAAACGCCCAAAGTAGCGTTCGATGCAATTCGGAATATCGACCGTGAAGTGCTTGAATACAGCCCCAGCGATGGAATAAAAAGTTTGAAATCGAAGTTGGCCGCATATTATCATACTTTTAATATAGATGTTACCGAAGAAGA
>CAZDSY010000129.1:0-7841 GCA_964508285.1 uncultured Paludibacter sp. | reverse complement strand
AGATATCAATAATGCATATCTTAGGCAAAATCCTAATCTGTCAAAGTAGAATTAAGTAAATAATATAAAATAATTTTTTGATTTAATTTAAATGGGAAATGACACTTTTCAGTTTGATGTGATTTAATGCTTATCACATTAAAAATACTCTTCGGAGTTTGAAGTTTTAGTTATTCATTTTAAAAATAATTCATAGATAAATTTCTTTAAAAAAAGGTTACAAAGATAAGTATAATTACCTACACAGATTAACTATTTTTCATAATTTAAGTGTACAAAACACTAATTTAACCAAATTACAACTTTTCTATTTAAAAAACAAAACACACAAGGTATTTATTATTACAATACTACATAAAAACGAGAACATTTTTTTTAAATCTGATAATTTTAGGCAATTTGATAAAAAAGTAATGCTTATTTCAAAACTTTTCATGCTCAGTCCGTTCAATAATTTCGTTTTGCAAATCAAGTCCAAGGTCGTTGAAATAATCGCTGTAACCTGCCACTCGCACAATAAGGTTGCGGTATTTTTCGGGATGCTTTTGTGCATCGCGAAGCGTTTCGGCATCCACCACATTGAACTGAATATGATGACCATTCATGCGGAAATAACTGCGCACTAATGACGAAACTTTGCTTATAGCAGTATCGTCTTCAAAAAAGTTCGGGCTGAACTTCTGATTCAGCAGCGTTCCACCTGTATGCAGATGATCGATTTTGGCTGCTGATTTTAGTACGGAAGTCGGACCGTTTTTGTCGGCGCCCTGCACCGGCGAAATACCTTCGGAAACAGGCAGGCACGCTTTCCGTCCATCAGAACTGGCATGCATTACGCTGCCGAAATACACATGGCAGGTAGTGGGCAGCAGATTGATACGATATTCAGCACCACGCGGACTGCGATGTCCTTTTACTGCATCGTAATAAATATCAAATACTTTCACTAATTGTTCGTCGGCATATTCGTCGTCGTTTCCGTATTTAGGTGTCTTGTAAAGCAGTTTATAAAGCAATTCGTCGTGTCCTTCGAAGTTGGCTTCGAGCGCTTTTACAAAATCAGGCAGATTGATATTTTTATCTTCGAATACATGTTTGCGGAGTGCCGTCAGCGCATCGGTCATTGTGCCCATGCCCACACCCTGGATATAATTGCTGTTGTAACGCGATCCGCCCTGAATATAATCCATGCCACGTGCTACACAATCGTCGATAATAAGCGAAAGGAAAGGCGTAGGAATATGCGTCATGAAAATCTTTTCGATGGTGTTATTCCCAATTATTTTGATGCGGATAAAGTGTTCAACCTGTGCTTTAAAAGCGTTTAAAAGCTGTTCGAAGGTTTTGAAATCAGCAGCTTCGCCTGTTTTCAGACCGATTTGTTTCTGTGTGCGGGTGTCGAAACCATTGTGCAGGGTAAGTTCCAGAATTTTGGGCATATTGAAATAGCCGCAAAGGATATAACTTTCGGTGCCGAAAGCGCCTGTTTCTACGCAACCCGAAGCACCGCCATTGCGGGCATCTACTATATCTTTTCCCTGATTGAGCAGTTCCTGAATAATGGCGTCGGTATTGAAAATGGATGGCTGTCCGAAGCCTGTTTTGGTAATTTTCACTGCACGGTCGATAAAACTATCGGGGTTCAGTTTGCTGAGTTGCACCATGGAACTTGGTTGCAGCAGTCGCATTTCCTCAATCACATCTAATAAAATGTACGACATTTCGTTGACTGCATCTGTTCCATCGGGTTTTACGCCTCCCAGATTGATCAGGCAGAAATCGGTGTATGTGCTGCTTTCCTGCGCTGTCACACCGATTTTGGGAGGAGATGGATGATTGTTGAATTTCACCCAGAACGATTCAAGCAATTCCACAGCATCAGCTTTTGTAAGCGTTCCTTCGGCCATTTCTTTTTGATAGAAGGGGTTCAGATGCTGATCGAGGCGACCGGGGTTAAACGAATCCCAGGGATTCAGTTCGGTCACCACGCCTAAATGCACAAACCAGTAATGCTGAAGCACTTCATGAAAGGTTTGTGGTGCATGTGCAGGTACCCGACGACAAACCTGTGCCATTTTTATCAGTTCGGATTTACGGACAGCATCAGTTTCCGAATTTGCGAGTTCCTCTAATTTTTCAGCATGTCGGTTGGCGAAAATAATCAGTGCATTGGCTGCAATTTTCATGGCTTTCAGCTCTTCTTTTTTGTCGTAAGCCTGCGGGTCGTTCACAAAGTCGAGCTGCGCTATGCTTTGGTCAATGTCCTGCA
This sequence comes from uncultured Paludibacter sp., assembly GCA_964508285.1. Classification (GTDB taxonomy): domain Bacteria; phylum Bacteroidota; class Bacteroidia; order Bacteroidales; family Paludibacteraceae; genus Paludibacter. The sequence continues at coordinate 5,572 of CAZDSY010000129.1, read as the reverse complement.
TAATGTCGAGCATTCCTTTCTGAAAAATTTTATAGCCCGCCACAGTATGCCCCGGTGCGCGTTGCTCCATAAATTCAGTGAAAATGCCGGCACTGTATGCATCTTTCCATTCAGAAGTCATGGCTTCCATCACACGATCGCGGTTAGAGCGACCAGTCCAGAAAGGAATAATGGTTTTCTCAAAAGCTTCACGGGTTTCATCATCTACCCTGAACCATACTTTTTCGCGTGAGTTCAGAATTTCTAAATCCTGCAACGAATGAACCGTAATTTCGGGATAAGTGGGCGTAGCTTTAGGAGCCGGTCCGCGTTCACCAACTATTAACTCCATATCATTAATGCAAATGGACTTGTTGGCGAGAATATATTCGAACGATTTGGCACGTTGCACCGGAATGCTATCGCCAAAAGCCACATGATTTTTGTAAAATTCCGTCATCAATAAGCCTCTTTCAGCCGAAATGGTGTAAACAGCATTCAGACTTTGTTCGCGAAGTTGTTGAATTCTTTTATTCATTTTGTTGTTTCGTTTTCTGCAAGTATTTGTTTGTCTTGGTTGAGTACAAGCGGTTTCCAAACCGCTTGATGTTATTTTCAAGCGAATAGGAAGTTGCTTATCCCTTTTTATCCTCCAATTTTTGTTTTAAATCCGTTACTTTCAAATTGCACTTTTATTTTCTCAAGTTCACTTTTTGTTACTGATTTTGTACAATAGAAAATATTATTCATTCGAAACCTTTTGTATTTATGAAAAGCAGTGTTGTGATAGGGCAACAAATGAACGCATTCAATGGAGTATTTTTGCAAAAAATCAATTGTATGATTGATATTTGTTTCTGTAAATGAAATACCCGTAAACATTGGTAAACGTATCCAGACTTTTTTACCAAGTTCGAGTAAGTGAGTTAGATTTTCCAATATCAATTTGTTTGATACTCCGGTGTATTTTTTATGCAATTCATCGTCCATTATTTTCAAATCATACAGAAATAAATCAGTCCATTTTGCTGCTTTTTCCAGAATTTCCCAGCGCGCATAACCCGAAGTATCCACAGCGGTATGCATTCCGGCATTTTTACAGGCTATTAATGCTTCGTTCAGAAATTCGGGCTGCATCAATGGTTCACCACCTGAAAAAGTCACTCCGCCACCCGATTCGTCCATAAAAATCTTTTCTTTTTCCAGCTCTCTCATCAAATTTTCCACTGATATTTCCTTACCTACAGTTTCCATTTCAGTAAATATTTTGTTGCCAATGCGAACGGATTTTGGTACATCGCATAAAGCAGCGCTTATGCCTTCGGGGTTATGACACCACGCGCAGCGCAGCGGACAGCCTTTAAGAAAAACTGTAGTTCGGATGCCCGGACCATCGTGAACTGCAAAACGTTTTATGTCGAAGATGATGCCCATGAAGAAATGTGCTAATAAGCCAATATGACAATATGCTAGTAAGTTAATGTGCTAATATTACAATTAAAAAATAATGAAATGAATAAAGTCCAACCTTGGATATGTAGGAATTTACTTAGTCGCTCTCTCTTAAGTCCCCTTTAGGACCTGCCTGCCGGGAAGGCAGGGATTTAGGGGTGGGGGATTTAGGGGGCTTCTAATTCATCCAACACTCGTACAAACCCTTGCCGGATTTGTGTAGTTTATTGCCTTTATGTCGCGATGAAAATAACATTGCTGGAATTTAATGTAGATTAAGAGCGCTAAAATAAATAATTTTTTTGAGAATAGTGTAATTTCTTTTCAGCAAAAACTGTGATATAGAACATTATCCACCTTTATGAAAATAAAATCATCTGTATTAACAGATAATTCTTTTATTTTTGTAGTATTCAAATTAAATATCCCAAAAAAATGAAAAAATATTTTCGATATACACTGATTGTTTTATTTATAACTACAAATTTTTCAGGTTTAATATCGCAAAATCAAGGAGATACAATTACCGTTTCGGGTGCAAAATATAAACTTAAAAGTGCCAATCTGATTACCAATGCGGGATTTGAAGATGGTTTTACCGGATGGACAGATGCTACCACTTCGGCAGCTACACTTACTGCAACGAATTTCACTTTAATGACCTCAGGTGGGATTGGAAACTCAAATTATTTAGTGGGAACAAAAAATGAAAGTTCTACCGCAGCAGGCTCTATCGGCACAGGCTGGAGTATTACGGCAGGGAAAAAATATTATTTCTCCTATTTTATAAAATATCAGAACTCTGCAACTGTTGCCGGAAACGAGGAATGGAGCAAAATTTCGCTTACAAACAATAAAACATCAAATCTCGAACCTTTAATTCTTTTGAATGGGGCAAAAGTGAATGGTAGTGGCGCATGGACTCAGAACGAAATAGTATTTACTAATTCAAATCCCGCCTATAGCTTTATAGTAGCACGTTTTCGTTGGCTTGGAGGAAGACTGGGATATGATAATTTTTCACTTTTCGAGGTGGAAGATGTGGTTAATGTTACCGACCTCCAAAATGTAATTGATGAAGCGCTGTCGCTTTACAAAGCAGAAACTGTGGGTGCTGAAGATTTTTTAGCGGCAATTCAAACTGCTCAAAGTTTTTTAAAGAGTCAATCAGCTACTGAAGTTTTAAAAGCAATTGCCGACCTAAAAAATGCAATAAACAATTACAAACTTAAAAATGCTACACCCGACAATCCACTGGATATGACCTATATGATTACAAATCCCGGATTTGACAGCAATACTCCTGGTGGTTGGAAAGGAATAGGCACAATCAACTATCATGTTGTGGAATTTTATCAGCGCACGTTCAATATGCATCAGAAAATTGCCGGACTTCCTTCCGGAAAATATGTATTGAAAGCGCAGGGTTTCGAAAGACCGAAAGCAAATGATGGTGGTGCGGCATATCGTGCAGGAACGGAACAAATTTCAGCTGTTTTTTATGCGAAAACAAATAGTTTTCCGCAAAAAAACAGCTTGTTTAAATCAATTTATCAACAAACCTACACAGGCTCAGGTTCGCTTGGCGGATATGTAAATACCATGGCTGCTGCCGAAACATTATTGGCAAATGCCAACAGATTCTACGATGTAACTGTTTCGGAAATTTTGTTGAATGCAGGCGACACGCTCACGATTGGTGCCCGCAGCGATTTTCAACAATCGGGTTATTGGGCTTTGTTCGATAATTTCCGTTTGGAATATCACGGAAGTTTTGACACGCTCGATTTAAAAAATTCTTTACTGCATCAGGTTGAAATAGCTGAGGAACAACTTACCAAAAAGATACAAAACACAGTTCGCGCAAGTCTTAACAGTTCTATAACAGAATCACAAAAGGCATTAAATACAGTTCCGCTTGATTTTTCCAAGCTTTCGACTGCAAACTACCTTATCAACACAGCTATTGATAACAGCAGAACATCAGTTGCAACATTTAATATGTTGCAAGGTTTGATTAACGAAGCTGAGCAAATTTCCGGATCTTTAAGCGTAGCCAAACAACAAAGTTTAGCCACTGTGCTTACCACAGCCCGAAATTTAGTGGACGATTTGGATGCTACCACATCGGCACTCAACAAATCAATTGCCGATATTTCATCATTAATATTTAAGAAAATTTATGTGCCTACCTGGATGCTGGGAAATGTAAATCTCGAAAACAACACCTGGAGCATGTCGCGCAGCAAACAGTCGCGCAACTGGATAGTATTTTGGGAGCCGGGTTATGGCGAGGATCCCTCAGTACTGGCAGATGGAAATTATCGCATCAATATAGATGAATTACTTCGTGTGGCTGAAATGAGCTTCGATTTTTATACCGATTCCCTGAAATTTATAAAACGCGGGAACTCGAAAACCGATAATTATAAAATGATAATCCGACTGCGCTATACCCGCGATTGGGAAGCCACTGGCTCTGGAGTTGATGATTTGATAGGTTTGCTTACGCTCACTGCATGGTCGGCACAGGTAGGCGGACATACGCTTGCACACGAAGTGGGGCATTGCTTTCAATATCAAACACACTGCGACAATAATAATCAGAACGGATGGATGTACGGATTTGGCGCTAATGCTTCAGGAGGAAACGGCTGGTGGGAACAATGCGCTCAATGGCAGGCTTTCAAAGTGTATCCTGCGCAACAGTTTACCGATGGGCGTTTTACGAATTATCTGAACACGGCTCATAAGCATATTTTACACGAAGCGCCCCGATACGACAATTATTTTATTCAGGATTTCTGGACTTACAAACACGGCATGGATTTTATCGGGAAATTATGGAACCAGTCAGTAAAACCTGAAGATCCTGTGGAAGCTTATAAACGTATCACCAAAATTACACAAGCGCAGTTCAACGATGAAATGTACGAACATGCTGCACGCTTTACCACTTGGGATATTCCTGCTTTAATTTCTGCTGGAACATCGAGAATTAGTTCACGTCCGCAAACAAAAATGAACAATGCAGGTGATAATTACTGGATTGTAGATGCGAGCGTTTGTCCTGAAAATTACGGTTACAATGCCATAAAAATAAATGCTCCTACGAAAGCAACTACAGTATCGGCATATTTCGAGGGAAAAGCCGGAATGGATGGTTTCCGTAAAAACTATGTTACTTCAGCAGGTTGGCGATATGGCTTTGTGGCCTTGCTTACCAATAATACACGTGTTTACAGCGAAACAGGTTCTGCAAGTTACAACATAACAAAAGATACGTTGCACTTTAACGTACCCGACAATTGCAAACAACTCTGGCTGGTTGTTTCCGGCGCTCCGTCAGTGCACTGGCGGCATGCCTGGGACGATGACGATAGCAACGATGAACAATGGCCTTATCAGGTGAAATTTAACAACACCAATTTACTCGGATATCAGAATGTAGTAAACATTGTAAAACCTGATTTTGCTGATAATATTTTGATTTATAACTTAGATAATAAATTACATATAAAATATTTACCTTATAATTCAAATGTAAAAATTTACAACTCATCAGGAATTTGTATATTACACGAAAAGCCTGAAAACGATGGAATGACAATTTCACTTCCGAATGGAATTTATATAATAAATATATACGACAATAAAAACAGCTACAATCATAAAGTAGTTGTAAAATAATCTTTATGAAACAAATCATTATTATTTCAGCATTTTTTTTTAGTGTAATCCGAATAATGCCAGCACAGGAAGCTGTCGAAAAACAAAAGTTCGAAGGATATTTATTTGCATACTTCGAGGGTGGTGGTAAAGGTCGCGAGCGTGAACAAATCCGTTTTGCGGTAAGTGAAAATGCTGTAAACTGGTTTGCACTGAATCAGAATCAGCCCGTGCTCCGTTCGGAAGCAATTTCGAAGACAGGTGGTGTACGCGATCCGCATATCTTACGTGGTGAAGATGGAAAAAGCTTTTATATGGTAGCAACTGATATGTTTACCCATCGCAATGGATGGGATCACAACCCTGGAATTGTTATGCTAAAATCCAATAATCTGCTCGATTGGAAACATAGTATTATTGACCTGGAAAAACTTTATCCGAAAAAATTTGCAAAAGTTAAATGGGTTTGGGC
>CAZDSY010000128.1:0-8029 GCA_964508285.1 uncultured Paludibacter sp. | reverse complement strand
TTCAGGTGGAGTTATGATTGAAAAAGGACTTCGATCCATTTACAATCAATACACCTATTCGGGCAATTACACCTACAAAACGGTGGCTAAAACAAAAATCGATGGCTTCCAATGGTCGATGAGCGGGGCAACAGGCTTTTCATACGATATTTTCAGAGATATATCAACTTTTTTCGAGCCATCGGTTACTTGGTATTTCGATAATAATCAACCGCGCAGCGCGCGTACGCAACAACCTTTGGTTGTGGGATTTAATGCGGGATTAAGGTTTAAATTGTAAAGACAGATAAGCCCCCTAACCCCCTAAAGGGAGAACAAGAAAATACAATGTTTATTACAGATTAATAATTGATTAGATTATGAAAACTCATTTTCAAAAAACCTATTTTCTGGTTTTGGTTATTTTAATGGTTGGATGCACGAATAATCCTGATATTATTCCGGAAGCGAGTGATCTGAAATTACGTGCCGGTTTAGAAAAACGCGTAGTTCAGGACAATGAGTTTGCTTTCGATTTATTGCGAAAAACCATTGCCGATGTGAAAGACACCAACGTTTTCATGTCACCATTGAGCGTAAGTATGGCGCTTGGCATGACCATGAACGGAGCCGTTGGCACAACCCGTACCGAAATGGAAAACGCGCTGAAACTTTCCGGTTTATCAGTGGAAGACATTAATGAATATTACAAAGCAATGCAAACGCAATTGCCCGTAATTGATCCGCTTACAAAACTCAGTCTGGCAAATTCTATTTGGTATCGTAGCGGATTTGCCGTAAAAAAGACATTTCTCGAAACAAACAAAAATTATTTTGATGCAGAAGTACGCGAACTGGATTTCGCGCAAAGTTGGGCAAAAGACACCATAAACAATTGGGTTGCCCGAAAAACCAATGATCTGATTAAAGATATTCTGGATATTATTCCCAAAGATGCCGTTATGTATTTGGTAAATGCGGTTTACTTTAAAGGAACATGGAAAATTCAGTTCGACCCGAAAGAAACCCGCGAATCATATTTTACAAACGAAGCCGGAAAACAGTTAAAGGTTAACATGATGCAACTGAAAGACACGTTTGCTTATGCTAAGGATGAGTATGCGCAGTATATTGATTTGCCTTACGGTAACGGCGCTTTCAGTATGACAATAATTCTACCTGATTACGACAAATCAACTGCCGAAGTACTAAGTTCGATGAGCGGTGAACGCTGGAACAACATTGTTACAGGTTTAGTAAAACAAGAAGCAGCAGTTTTTCTGCCACGATTTACCACCAAAAACAAATTTCTTTTAAACAATCCGCTCATAAATATGGGAATGCCCAAAGCATTTACAGCCGGCGCTGAATTTAACAATATTGCTGATGATGATTTGATGATTTCGCGTGTTTTGCACGACACCTACATTGAAGTTACCGAAGAAGGCACCGAAGCTGCTGCCGCAACTGTTGTTGAAATGATTAAAACGTCGATTCCTGAATTTCCTACAGTAAATGTTAACAGACCATTTGTATTCGTAATTCGTGAAAAAAGCACAGGCGTAATTTTATTTGTTGGTAAAATGGGTGAAATAACCAAATACTAATTTTAAATGAAAGTTTTTAGGATTTTGCTCTTTTCAGGCATATTTCTTCTATGTTCGTGTATTATTGAGCCTTACGAAATTAAAACGACGGATTATTTAATTTTCGGTCATTTTTACGGCGAATGCAGGGGCGAAGGTTGTATCGAGATGTTTAAGATAGAAAACGAAATGCTTTACGAAGATGAAAATGACACTTACCCTACTTCGACTGATTTTTACAATGCAAAATGGAAAGTGCTCGATAAAACTAAATACGAAGAAGTTAAAAATTTGACAGAATTTATCCCTAAGAAACTTTTAAATGATAACAACCGCATTATCGGGCAGCCCGATGCCGGCGATTGGGGCGGAATTTATATCGAGATTAAAATTGGCGACACGCATAAATTCTGGTTGATGGATAAAATGAGAAGCAATGTTCCGAAAGAATACCATGAGTTTTTAAATAAAGTGGAAGAAAAAATAAATCTATTACAAAACACGCAATAATTATGAAACCAAATTGGAGAAAAAATTTATTCAGAGGTTTATGTCTTACATCGGTAGCATTTGTATTTCAGGCTTGTTACGGCACGCCACAGGATTTTGGGTACGATTTATTGCTTGAAGGAAAAGTAGTGTCAAAAAGTACCGGCTTGCCTCTGAAAGGTATTAAAGTTTCAATCACTGACGGGGCACAATATGTTTATTCTGATAACGATGGCAAGTTTGGATTTTATGCAGAATTACGAGACAACATACCACTTACTTTTGAAGATATTGATGGAGCTGAAAATAAGCAATTTATCAAAAAAGATACAGTAGTGAACGTAACCACCGATAGATTGTTGGTGAATGTTGCACTCGACAAAAAAGAATAGATGGGGATTGCAATAAAAAAATCCATTTTCAGGCAATTCAAAAAATCGGAAACCCGAAGACATGAATTGAATTATCTTTTTTGGGAATGCACTGCAAGGTGTAATCTGAATTGCTTGCATTGTGGAAGCGATTGCACGAAGGACAGTTCGCAAAAAGATATGCCTTTGGAAGATTTTCTGAAAGTGCTTGACACGATTGAAAAACCTGCAAAAAATTTTACTGTGGTACTCACAGGCGGTGAGCCACTTTTACGCAAAGATATTGAACAGTGTGGAAGAGAAATCCGAAAAAGAGGAATGCGTTGGAGCATGGTAACAAATGGTTTTGCTTACGATGAAGAAAGACACATTTCGTTGTTGAATGCAGGTTTGGGAGCGCTTACAATAAGTCTTGATGGCTTGGAACATTCGCATAACTGGCTTAGAAATAGCCCAAAGTGTTTTGAAAGAGTTGATAAGGCAATAAGTTTGGCATCAGGTGTACCGCGTTTGAATTTTGATATTGTAACCTGTGTAAACCAACGAAATTTCAGCGAATTGGAAAAAATTAAGCGATATCTAATGCAGAAAAAAGTAAAAGCATGGCGCTTGTTTACTATAGTTCCGATTGGGCGTGCAAAAGAAAATGAAGAATTAATGTTGACTGATAATCAATTTAAAGCGTTAATGGAATTTATCAGTCAATCAAGGAAAAAGGATGAAATAGATATAAAATTCAGTTGCGAAGGTTATGTTGGGAGCTATGAGTGGAAAGTGCGCGATGCAGGTTTCTTTTGTCGCGCAGGCATCAATATTGGCTCAGTGTTAATTGACGGTTCCATTTCAGCCTGCCCAAATATCGACAGGACCTTTGCGCAGGGTAATATTTACAACGACAACTTTTACGAAGTGTGGCAAACAAAATATCAACCATTCAGAAACAGAAGCTGGACAAAAACCGGAAAATGCGCGAACTGTAAAGAGTACAAAAACTGTCAGGGAAACGGATTTCATAACTGGCATGGCGAAAAAGAAAATGTACTTGTTTGTCATTACGAAAAGACTTTATGATATAAAAATTTTTAAAAAAATTTACAATGAAAAAGCTATTTTTATTCTCGTTAATAGTTTTATTGGTAGCAGGATGCACGAATAAAAACGACCTCAATACTGGCGAAGAATTTCCACTGATATTGAAGGCTAACATGCAGCAAAAAGTTGCACAGGATAACGCTTTCGCGTTTAATTTACTGAAAACTACGGTTGAAAAGTCGGATAAACAGAATGTTTTCATCTCTCCTTTAAGCATGAGTATTGCTTTGGGCATGGCTTGGAACGGTGCCAACAACGAAACGAAAACTGAAATGGAAAAAGTACTAAACATGTCGGGCATGACAGTTGAAGAAATCAACGAGTATTACCAGATTATGCAAAGCACGCTTCCAAAAGTGGACAACAAAACCAAACTGAACATTGCCAATTCTATCTGGTATCGCACAGGTTTTCCGGTAAAAGCTGAATATCTTGATGTTAACAAGGAGTATTTTAACGCTGAAGTAAAAGAACTTGATTTTGCAAAGGCATGGGCACTCGATACCATTAACAACTGGTGTGCCCGCAAAACCAATAATCTGATCAAAAAACCATTGGATCAAATATCTCCCGATGCTATGATGTATCTTATCAATGCCATATATTATAAAGGTATTTGGGCAAATAAATTCGACAAGAAAGAAACCAGAGTACGCACATTTACCAACGAAAAAAATGTACAGTCTGATGTAAACATGATGCAAAAAACCGACACTTTTGCATATACAAGCGATGAAATTGCGCAATATCTCGATTTGCCTTATGGCAACGGCTCGTTCAGCATGACGGTTATTTTACCGAATGAAGGTAAAACTACGAATGATGTGCTGAAAAATCTAAGTGTTGAAAGTTGGAATAAAACACTTAACAACTTAACTACCAAAAGAGTAGAAGTAAAACTCCCGCGTTTTAAAGTACAAAATACTTACGAAATGAAAGATATACTAACATCAATGGGAATGATTCAGGCTTTTACCGATGAAGCTGATTTCTCAGGAATTTCCAATCTCAGGTTATTTATTTCAAGGGTAATACATAGCACTTACTGCGAAGTAAACGAAGAGGGAACTGAAGCAGCTGCAGTTACGATTATAGAATTTGAACTAACATCTATGCCAATAAATCCAATAATATTTAATGCAAACCGACCGTTCCTGTTCTTTATTCGTGAAAAGAATACCGGAGTAATTTTGTTTGCGGCTAAAATGGGAAGCGTGGAAAAGTATTGATTTATTGTGATAAGAGTTTTTGATAAGATTTGAAACTACTTATTTATCATTTTTGTAATTACTCAATTCCCCAAAAAACGAGCAATATGAAAAAACTAATGCAATTATTTCTTCTTTTCAGTTTTGCCTTGACAAGCTGCGAAGATGTTGTGAAAGAAACGGTTACCTACCGTATCAATGAACCTATATTTATGAGTGCAAATGAGTTCAGAAGCTCAGTAAAAGTCTCTGCAAATCCACATAAAATAGAGAATTACGGAAAAATTTGTTTTTACAATGGTTATTTGTATATTTCCGAATCGGAAAAAGGCATTCATATAATTGACAATCAGGATCCTTCAAAACCAAAAATCATTGGTTTTATTGAATTATTGGGAAATGCCGATATAGCTATTCGCGACAATATCTTGTTTGCCGATTCTTATGTTGATTTAGTTTGGTTCGATGTAACCAATCCTGAAAGTCCTGTTCTTAAAGGGCGATTAGAAGATGTTTTCACTACAGCATTACCAAGAACTGAAAATAATGTGGGCATTGACTACAACTTATGTTACGGCGAAGGTTCAAAAAGTAAAGGAATTATAATAGGATGGAAAGAAGTGGAACGCACCGAAGATGTGGATAAATACACCGGAGGCTGGGGGTGGCCGTGGTGGCGTGGAGAAGTCTTTCTGGATATGGCTACGGGCACCATTAACAGTTCGAAAGGTGGCAGCACAACCGGCGTAAATGGCTCTATGTCAAGATTTACAATTTACGAAGACAATTTATACGTAGTATTAAACAACACCATGAGTATTTTCGATCTGAAGACAGAGAAACCCAAAAAAGCAGCCGATGATGTGTATGTAGGTTGGAATGTTGAAACTATATTCAGTTACAAAACCAATATGTTTCTGGGAACACCAACCGGAATGGTAATATATTCGGTAAAAGACCCTCTAAAACCAGAATATCAATCGTCAATTCAGCATGTTTTTGGTTGCGACCCGGTAGTGGTTGAAGACGATATTGCATGGGTAACCATTCGTTCAGGTACTAATTGCGGTCAAAACAGCAACGAGTTGATAGTAATTGATGTACAGGATGTGAAAAATCCGAAACAAATCGTTTCATACACCATGAAAAGTCCAAAAGGTTTAGGCATTGACAATGGCAAACTTTTCCTTTGCGATGATGGACTACAGATTTTTAAATCGACAAATCCTCTTACAATTATGGGTAATAAACTTGCTCATTACAAAGGCATGAATGGTTTTGATGTTATCCCTTACAATGGAATACTAATGATGATTGCTGACGATGGTTTGTATCAGTATGATTATTACGACATTAACAACATTAAGTTTTTAAGCAAATTGCCAATAGGGAATTAGTTTAAAATTATATTGAAGATTGAAAGTTTCTTTACCAGATATTTTCTTCATATTTTAAATTGATGTAAAATTAAGGAAAATTCAAGAAGAAATACTTGTAATAATATCTTAAGCCATTAAACGGAGTATCAATAAAAATGTTACTCCGTTTTGTTTTTAAAGAAAGTGATATCCCAACTAAATAATTAAAAATACGGTTAATTGCTTTATATGAATTATCGAATTGCAAGTGATTAAACTCAATACAGATTGAATATTTAATTTTAAAATATAATAGCAAACAAAACAAACCAATTTTTGTTTAGATTGATATGTTTTTATTAAACATATAAATTTATTTAACCAAAAACAATTCAATACAAAAATCAATTAAAAATCAGAAAAAATGAAAAAGTCATTATTTCTCTTTACAATTTTATTTTGGGGAATATTATCAATTAATGCGCAAAAAATGTACACTGCAAAAGTTGCTGTTTCATTGAAATTTCAATCCAAGGATGGGACAAATGCATCGGCTGTAACATGGAATCCAATTAAAAAAGTCTATTACTCAGTTATTGCAGGAAATGCTTCCTTTCCCCTCGAATCTTACAATAGCGCAGGAGAACAGATTAACACCGAAGAAGCCGGTATTGATGCTCGAGGACTCTGGTACAACTCAAAAACAAAACAACTTGAAGGTAATGGTCAGGGCGAAACAGGTATTTTTTCAATAAAATGGAATACTTCGGGTAAAAATAAAGAGGTAAAGATTTTGATTGAGGGCAAAAATCAACCGGCAAATCAGTGTGTAGGAGCATTTGACAGCAAAAAACAGTTAATTTATTATTATTACGATGGAAAAATTTATTCATACCTTCGTAAAAATGGCAAACAAAAATCTGTAATAAATTTAACAAACTGCCCTGTCGAGTCCGAAAACATCAATTCAACTTCGGTAATTTTTACGGGAAACAAAGGAGAGGAATTAGGTTTATTGGATTATGAGCTACAAAAAGTTTATCTTTTAAATTTGAAAGGGCAACATAAAGCTACAATTATTTTACCCCAAGATGCACTGACAAATAACTCTTTCAGGTTTTCTTATGCTAATAATCTTATTTGGCTTTACGATGTTGATAGTCGTTCGTGGACAGGTTATTCATATAAATAAGCTTATAAATTGTAACTAATTTCATAACTCAATTCGAAAAAACGGAATAACAACCACAAAAAATTGTTACTCCGTTTTTTTATAATCTTTTGCAATTACTATCCGTAAATAATCTTACCGTTTTCGTCTTTAAATCCTTCAAAACTTTTAAGATATTGTTCCATAGCACGATAACTCATACCCATACTTGAGAATCCGCCATCGTGAAACAGGTTTTGCATAGTTACTTTACGGGTTAAATCACTAAACATAACCACGCAATAATCAGCACAATCATCGGCAGTTGCATTTCCAAGTGGCGACATACGTTCGGAGAAATCAACCAGCGAATCGAAACCTTTTACACCGCTACCTGCAGTTGTAACCGTTGGCGACTGCGATATGGTATTTACACGTACTCCATGTTCCCGACCATAAATATAACCAAAGCTACGTGCAATAGATTCGAGGAGTGATTTGGCATCGGCCATATCATTGTAACCATACATCGTACGCTGAGCTGCAACATACGAAAGTGCTAATACAGAACCTCCTTCGTTGATTGCATTCATTTTTTTTGCAACCTGCAACATTTTATGAAACGAAATTGCAGAAATATCAAGTGTTGTGCTCAACATTCCATAATCAAGATCGTCGTACGTACGTTTTTTTCGTACATTGGGCGACATTCCTATTGAATGTAAAACAAAATCTACTCTTCCGCCTAAAACCTCTATAGAGCGACGAAAAACATTTTCAAGATCTTCTACGCTTG
>CAZDSY010000127.1:0-8057 GCA_964508285.1 uncultured Paludibacter sp. | reverse complement strand
TTTTAATGATGATTGGCCCCTCCTATCTGATTACAAAAATTTCTCCGGCAAAAATTATCCGTTACGAATAAATTAAAAAAACATATTACTTTTTTTCGCTCTCAACTGCAACCCAGTTATTTTTTTCTTCAAATCTTTTTAAAAGTAAATTATTTCGGTTCAGTTCTTCTTCAATCACAGGAATATCCTCTTTATAAAATCCGCTCATATACAGTTTACCCCCTTTACTGAGGCAATGGGAATAAATTTTAATATCATTCAGCAATATATTCCGGTTGATATTAGCTAAAATAATATCAAACTGTTTTCCCGCAAGCAAAGAAGCATCGCCCGTTTCAACAATTATGTTTTTTGCATTGTTCAATGCAATATTTTCTTGCGAATTTTCAGTACACCAATCATCTATATCAATCGCAAGTACATTTGCGGCACCTCTTTTTGAAGCCAGAATAGCTAGTACAGCAGTACCACAACCCATATCGAGTACATTTTTCCCGACAATGTCCATTTTCAAAATTTCTCCTATCATCAATCCGGTAGTTTCATGATGTCCTGTTCCAAACGACATTTTCGGGTCAATGATAATATCGTAACGAACAGCAGGAACGTTCGCATGAAAAGTGCTGTGTATTACACATTCATCAGCAATTACGATAGGTTCGAAGAAGTTTTTTTCCCATTCTTCGTTCCAGTTTTGCTCTTCAACCTCCTTTATCTGATACGAAATATTTTCTTCAAAGGGAAATTCGTCGAGCATACGTTGCAGTTCAGTTTCTGAGAACAATTTTTGTTTAACATAAGCAACAGTTTGACTGTTTGATTGTACAAAACTTTCGAAACCAATTTCTGATAATTCAGATGCAAGTATATCACCGATAAAATCGTAAGACGAATTATAATTAAAGATAACTTCAAGATATTTCATATAGTTTAATGGCAAAAAAATGATTTAATAAACATATCAAATCAAATGTAACTTATTTTATTTTGAGCAATAATGACTCTCACTAATTCAATAAAAAATTAAAAAAAAGAATTTACTGTGCACAAATGTAACAAAAAAACAACAAAAATATGTACTTTTACCAAGCATTTTACAGCTTTATAATTGGAAAAGAATTGCTCAGAATGGCATGATTATTGATATTAATTTACCAGTTAAAACATTTTTTCAAAACATATAGGAGGTACGATTATGAAACCTTTAGCATTTTTTCTTACAACACTTTTACTGGTTTCCGGTTCTTTTCTGAGGGCACAGCAAAATCAGATAACTGACGATATATATTTTAAACCGAGCGATGCCAAAAAGATGTCTACACAAAGTGCATCTGAAAAGAAAAAGCCAAATTACAAAAATGGTGCGAAAGAAATCATTTATATCGAAAAAGTAATTCGCGATACTGTATATGTTGATTCCGAACAAAAAGATACAGCGAATTACGCTGAAGAAGGTGGATATTTAAATGGATTCAACGGCAGTCAGTCAGATTATGAGTACGCTGAACGTATTCGCAAATTTCACAATCCGAAATACACAGTTTTTATTGGTGATCCAGACTACAACAGCATATTTTTCCTTAACAGTAATGACTGGAATGTATATGTTGATGGATCGTATGCTTGGGTAACACCAACTTGGACTAATCCATATTGGTTCGACTATTACTGGCGTCCATACTCCTACAACAGTTGGTACTGGAGAAATTGGTGGGGACCTTCCTATTATGGGTACAACCCATGGTATAGTTTTGGTATGTATGGCAGCTGGTATGGTAGTTACTGGGACTATGGTTGGGGATATGGTTATCCTTATTATAGTTGGGGATATGGTTATCCATATTATGGAGGATACTATGGTGGATATTACGGAGGTTGGGGATATCCTTACTGGGGTAATACAATTGTTCGGGAAAGAAACACTGCTCACAGTGAAACAAGCAGAAGAAATCAGAACTTAATTTATAATAACGGTCGAATCGGAACTCAAGCTTCAAACTCAGCCGGACGTACATCATCAGTATCAGCTGGAGGTTCATATAGTGGGGTACGTAGCACTTACACAGCAGTTAGCGGTGAAAACTACAGAACATCTGGTGTATCGACTTATGGTACAGCACGCACAGTTCGTTCCGATGTTTCGGATAATGTTACTTCACGCGGAACTAGCACAGGTACAACTACTAGCAGAAGCAGTAATTACAGCAGCGACAACGTTACTTTATCCCGGCCAACCACTTCGAGTGTAAATACAACTCCACGCACAACCACTTCAGTATCAGGTTCGCGAACATCTGAGTCAAATCGGAGCACTTACACAACTCAAAGTGGCAGCAGAGCAACCTACTCAACCGGAAGTTCACAGCAATCATCCGTAAGAAGTTCAACTACGGCTCCATCAACTACAAGAAGTTCATCAACTTACAGTAGTCCTTCTTATTCATCACCTTCTTACTCATCGCCAAGTAGCAGTAGTAGCAGTGGTTCTTACAGTTCGGGCAGCAGTTCTTCAGGTGGCTCTCGTAGTAGTTCAGGTGGAAGTAGCTCAGGCAACAGAAGATAATTTCTTTTGATGAATTTATTTTAGAAAACAATATACAAATAATACCAAAAAAAATAGTGTTATGAAACGAAAAATATTATCATTAGTATTGATTATAATCAGCATAAGCCTTGCGGCGCAAACAGAATTTGATGCGTTGAAAATGGTTGAACACGATATAAACGGAACTGCCCGTTACATGAGTATGGGAGGAGCTTTTGGTGCGCTTGGCGGTGATGCTTCAGCAATAAAAGATAATCCTGCCGGATTGGGAATTTTTCGAAAATCGGAATTTACGGGCACACTGAATGCATTAATACAGCAAACAGGTGCAAAATGGAACGGTTCGCCAACTTCTTACGATGATCTTTACAAACTTAATGGAAACAATTTTGCTTTTGTGCTTGCGGTACCAACATGGCGGGCAGAAAGTGGAGCTCCGGGACTTATCAATTCGAACTGGGCATTCAACTACAATCGACTAAAGAACTTTAACCGCAGGTTAAATATCGTAGGAGGAGCATCAAACTCTTCGATGACAAATTATATGGCGTATCTAACTTCAGCATATCGTCAGAAATATAATGGCGGTATTCCCGGAAGTGAACTTTCATACACCAGTACTTACGAACCCTTCGACAATTTGAATGTTCCATGGTTATCAATTCTTGCTTATGAAGGCTATCTTATGAATGAGTCTTCAGCAAATTCCGGTTCATGGTCTTCTTTATTGAATGCAGGCGAAAAAGTCAATCCGTCTTACACTTTAGAGGAAAAGGGATATATTGACGAATATTCTTTAGGTTGGTCAGGAAATATCAGCAATAAATTTTACGTAGGTGCTTCAGTAAATATGCGTAGCCTACAGTACAGTGCTTATAGTGTTTATGGTGAAACTTTTGGTGATGGTGGTGGAATGTCATTGGCAAACACTTACTCCACAACCGGAACGGGTGTTAATGTCAATCTTGGAGCTATTTTCGTACCGGTTGATTTCATGCGTCTGGGGCTTTCATTGCATACGCCTACTTTTTACTCGCTAACCGATTATAATTATGCTAAGCTTGATTATAACACCGAAAAAACCGGATGGATTGCTACACCGGAGGATGCTTATACTGATTACAAAATACAATCGCCACTTCGGTATGATATAAGTGTAGCATTTATTGCCGGACAAAGAGGTTTGATAAGCGCAGAATATTCCGTTAACAATTACACAGGAACAAGATTAATGGACGATAAAAACAACACCGGCAGTTACAGACCAGAAAACGATGGTATGCGTGAAATGATGAATAATGCACGCACTATTAAAGTAGGAGGCGAATACAGAATTACAGATAATTTCTCATTGAGAGCAGGTTATGCTAACACAAGTACTCCTACCAAAAGCACGGCTGCCAAATATTTACGCGACAACACTATAAGTACAGATACTGAATATTTTTTACGTAACCGCACCGATTATTTAACGCTTGGACTAGGTTATCAGGAAGCAAGTTGGAGAATTGATTTTGCATACATGAATCGTATTCAGGACGATGATTTTTATCCTTACAATGCGAGTAACCTAGGTAACAATCTAAAGGTAGATCCGGCAAGAGTAATTACCCAAAACAATAATCTGGTTTTGACCGTAGGTTTTAAGTTTTAGAAAACTATATAGTTATAAAAAAAGGCTGAACATGCAGCCTTTTTTTATTTTTGTACCAATACCCAAGCATCAGAAAACCTGTTTTTAATCTGATCAATTTTTGTTTTTGCTCCTGAATAATCATCGTATGATGCAATAATTACTCTGTACATACCTTTTTCGTTAACTACAATAAGTGCTGTGTTTCCTTCGTTAACCAGTTGTGTCCTAAGCCCTTTAGCATTTTCGTGTTTGGTAAAACTACCCACAATTACATGGTATTGCTTACGTAAAGCATCAACATTCGACTCTCCGGCGGCTGCACTAAAAGATTCGTTGCGGGTAAATTCCTGTTCTGTAGTTGCTGACTTTTGTGTAGTTGGCTGTGAAATTGTTTCACTTTTAGCTGGCATATTTGCTCCCGGAATGGATGTTACGTTTTGCTTCGACTTACAAGCTGAAAAAGCCACGCTAACAATGGCAACTAAAATAAATAAACGAAATGTTTTAGTCATAACTTTCTGTGATTAATGATTATTTCAATTTTTTGCAAATATCAAAAGAAAATCATGTATTACCAAAATAGCCACGATTTTTTAATAAAATTTATTCGATTTTACATGACTATCATATCGGATAAAACTTATTTTTTACTAATTAAAACAATGAGCAGCATGAAACGAAAGAAAATTTTATTCTATAAAGAAACTTGAAAATTCCAACTCTTTATATAAGTTCATTTTTGAATTACAAATTTTCGTTCAATCATTGAAAATTTTGAAAAGTAAATTTGATGTTTTAAAATATTATAAGTGAAAGTATTGAACATCAGTTGTCAGTTAAAAAAAGCAACAAAAAATTCTTTTTCCTAAAAAATGAGAATGCATTTTAATCATTTTTTTCAAATCAACTATCTTTGCAAATAAATAAATAAAAAAATGCTCGCAGCTTTCATCATATCATCCATTTTATTGATTTCAGGTATTCTCTTAATGGGCATGAAAATTTTTTTCACCCGTAACGGAAGTTTTCCAAACATTCATATTGGAGGAAATACCTCTTTGAAAAACAAAGGGATATCTTGTGCAACTACTCAAGATAGAGAAGCAAGGAAAAATGCTAAAAAAATTACTTATAACGAATTAATCAAAAAAATTACAGAATAATCAAAGTAAATTTATGAAAAATCTCTCTCTCATTTTAAACGGCATTTTGCTCATTTCAGTAATAATTCTTTTTATAAAAGTATTCGGCGAAAAGCCAAATGTTACAGGCAATCAAAAATTTACTAAAAACGATACAACTTCTTATTCTAAATTGCCCCTTGCGTATATTAACATTGACTCACTTTTACTTAAATATGAATTTGCTAAAGAAGCGAATGAATCTTTAATTAAGAAACAGGAAGATTCGAGATTGAATATTAATGTTAAAGCCCGTCAGCTCGAATCAGAAATGAGTGAATTTCAACGTAAACTTGAAAACAATGCTTTTCTGAGCAGAGAAAGAGCTGAAAACGAACAGAACAGACTTTTGAAAAAAAGACAGGAATTGCAGGATTTGGATGGACAGCTTACACAGCAACTAATGCAATCGCAACAAAAAATGAGCGAACAGTTGCGTGACACTATCAATGCATTTCTGAAAGAATATAATAAATCAAAAAAATATGAGATTATTTTAAGTAATACTGCCGGTGATAATATTCTTGTGGGTGAAGGTTATGACATAACTAAAGAAATAACCGATTTGTTGAATGCCAGGTATATAAAAAAATAAGCTAAAGTTTAGTGTAATTCAAAATCGAAGTAAAAAGGCTGCTCTCGTTAAGAAAGCAGCCTTAATTTTTTATCGGGGAAAATCAATTATTTTACATTGAATGCTACACGTAACTCATCGATTTCCTTATCACCCATAGGTTGTAAAGGTCCAACTGCCGAAGCCATAACCAGTGAGTTTGCCGAAAATTCAGCCACTTCAAGATAATCAAAAGTATTAATTAGTTTATTTCCGGTTACTATCACCGAATCATTTTCGACGATGATAACTCGATTTTTGGAGAACATTTCAGCAATTTCTTCCGTATTGTTATACAGTTTCTCAAAAGAAATCGAAGGCACATCCTGAAGGAAAATCCAACTTTCAGGAATTGTGCGAACATCAAATTTCTGATGACTAACCGCATGAGCCATCAAATTTGTAGATTGCGTAACAATAATGGAATTGATATGCGGATTGATCTGATAAATACGGTGATGTAAAGCCACTGATCTGCTTGGAACTTTACCCGCCTCAGCCATCCCGTTTTTAATTTGCACAATATCTTCGGGTAATATATCCCATCGAGCCACATCGCGCGGAGTTATTAAAAAATCATTTTCACGCCAACGAACCGAAACAGTGCCATATGTCGAAATCATTAAACCTTGATTACAAGCTCTTCGTATTATATTAACCATATCTGTGCGTATGGCACGTTCATCCGACGGATAAGTAACATCCATGAATGGTGTAATATTTTTGGGGAAATGATTAACGTATTTCGAAATTTGTTCGTCCGTGAGTGTATTAATTTTTCCAATTCTTCCGGCATTTACAATCGTTCTGCAGCAAAATTCGAGTGTTTCGAAGCGTTGATAAGCATCCATCATGTCGGTTCCACCTAACACAACCCCATGATTTTCCATTATCACCGCTTTGTACTTTTTGTTCTCAAATTCTTTAGCTATTTTCTTTCCTAAATCTTCGCTCCCAGGACAGCCATATGGTGCAAAACCAATTTCGCCACATATATTACGTGCCTGAGGAACAATATTTGTGTCTGGCACTTTTCGTGCGATACTAAAAGCTACCAAGCCGGGTGGATGTGCATGAATAACAGCTGTAAGTTCCGGTCTTGCTTCGAAAATTGCTAAATGAAAAGGATATTCCGAAGAAGGTTTATGATGTCCCACAACTGTACCGTCTTTTTTTACACAAACAATATCTTTTGTGGTTAATGAGCCTTTATCAACCCCGGATGGTGTGATCCATATATCACCGTTTTCATCTCTGATTGAAATATTTCCACCTGAAGTAGTGGTCATACCACTTCTGTAAATCCGTCCGATAATCACATTGATTTGTTCGACCGGATGCATAAAATTAACATCGAGTTGTTTCATAATAAATAAATCTGCCCCCTAATCCCCTAAAGGGGGAATACTGAGGTATTAATTATACTTTGTAAATTTATGAAAAGCAAATAAAACATATACACAAATTCAAAATTGAAAAGCCGTTGAGATGCTCCCGACTACCCCTTTAGGGGGCTGGGGGGCAGAAATTTGCTAATAAATACGCTTCGGCCTCTACGCTCCACAGTCCTAAATTCTTTTCACAAATTTCTGCTAATGTTTTGAAAACAGGATTTGTTTCACCTAATTTTGCAAAATCTGAAATTGGAGTTAAAGGCATTTCGATGTGGGTATAAATCAATTTTTTTCCACCCGGAATCTCAGGTAAATGATTTGTAGCTTCAATTACAGCATCCAAGCCTCCGATATGTGTTACAAGTGCTGCCGGATCAAGCCCTTTTGACATAAGATCGAGTGCTTCAACCATATCATCGGTATTGCCTCCACTGGTTCCTACAATGTGTGTGTAAGCATAATGTACATTGTAGAAATTCATACTTGCGCTGAAATTAGGGTCACTCGGACCGGCAAAAAAGTTCAAACATCCATCGAAAGCCAGAATAGCATCACCCTGTTCAACTACAGGTTTTACAGGAGCAAACACAAATACATCATCGTAACCGGTACCGCCACTAAGTGCTTTAAGTTCTTCCACGGGGTTCTGCATTTTTCCTGTATTCACATATTTCAATTCAATGCCTCT
>CAZDSY010000126.1:0-8531 GCA_964508285.1 uncultured Paludibacter sp. | reverse complement strand
TTTGATATATTTTATTGATAATCTTTAGATTATATGCTTTTTAAGGGTTGACTATGTAATTTACAATATAAAAATTTACAATTGGACATCAACTTTCAAACTCTTCAAACTTTCAAACTCTTCAAACTCTTCAAACTTTCAAACTTTTCAAACTTTCAACTTTATAAACTTTTCAAACTACATTCAATTATGATTATTACAACAACAGAATCAATTCCAAACAAGGAAATTGAACAAATTTTAGGTATTGCTCGCGGAAGTACCGTTAGAGCTCGTAACATCGGTAACGACATTATGGCAAGTCTAAAAAACATTGTAGGTGGCGAAGTGGAAGAATACACGCGACTTCAAGCTGAATCGCGCGAACAGGCTATGCAGCGCATGGTACAGGATGCTCAAAAACTTGGGGCATATGCCGTGTTGGGTTTTCGCATAACATCGTCAACTGTTATGCAGGGCGCATCCGAAATTTTAGCTTACGGAACGGCTGTAAAACTTAAATAATCAACAAAATGGGAATAGCAGCTTTTTTAATTGTTGGCATTTATGTAATCAGCACACTAATTGCGGTTGTGCTGATTATTTATCTGATTATTAAACGCCGGAATCGAAAAAAGACGGAAGATTTTGAGAAAAGAGAGAACGAAGTAATGTGCCAATATATTAATGTGCCAATCGTAGTGTAACGAAGATTCCGCTTTGCGGAATGTGTCAATGTGCCAAATTGCCAAATTGCCAAATTGCCAATTAATTATTAAATGACATAGTTTGATTTCTCTTTCTAACAACATTGAATACTTTTTCAATTCTGTTTATCCCCATTTTCTGTTTGTTTGTCGATTTTTTCTCTTTATTGGTAGATTTTTGATTTATCCGCTTAAATAGAAATTATAGTTTTGTTTCGAATTTTACATTGAGTTGATATGAATAATTAAATCGGTTTAATCATTTAAACAACTAAAAATTTTAATGTAAGATTCACATATTTGAGACGAAATTTTAATTATTAAAGTACACTTTTACGAATTTTGAAATCAAAACTTTAATACACAGCAAAATGGGCAAAAAGATTATTATTATCGGTGGCGGAGTAGCGGGTTTATCAGCCGGAATTTATGCTGCCATGAACAATTTCGATACTGAGATTGTGGAAATGAGCGCAATTGCAGGTGGTCAGTGCACAGCCTGGGAACGTAAAAAATACCGCTTCGATTACTGTTTACATTGGCTTGTAGGAACATCGAAAGGCGCGTTCAATCATATATGGAAAGAAACAAATGTGCTGAATGACACCACAGAAGTTATCAATCATGAAATTCATTCGCAAATAATTGACAAGGATGGAAATGTTTTTACCATATATACCGACATAAATCGGTGGGAAAAATATCTTCTTGAATATTCGCCCGAAGATGCAATTCCAATCAGGAAAATGTGCGACGAAATGCGCAAGAGCGGCAATTTAGAACCATTTGCACTGCCACCTCAATTGCGAAGCCCTCTTGATTACGTTAAAATTCTGCCTCAAATGATGCCGGTTATGAATTTGGTTCGTAAATATGGCAGAATTACCTGTGAAGAATATTTTGCAAAACTGAATTTCAAATCGGATAAATTAAAAACCGTATTGAATACGCTTTACGGCGGCAGAAATATGTCGGCTTTGGTATTTATTTTTATGCTTGGGTGGTACCATCAAAAAAACGCCGGATATATTAAAGGAGGTTCCTATCCGTTGGCACAACGTATGTTGGAGAAATTCCGGAAACTTGGCGGAAAAATTACCTTTAACACCAAAGTTGAAAAAATTTTAGTCGAAAACAATACAGTAAAGGGAATACTTACAACTAATGGTAAAACTCTAAATGCAGATTATGTGATTAGCGCTGCCGATGGTTATACTACCATTTATAAAATGCTGAATGGAGAATATGTTTCGAAAGAAATTGACTTCGCATACAAAAACTGGGAGCTTTTTACACCGATAGTTCAGGTTTCGTTTGGTATTAAAAAAGAAATTCCGTACGAAAGTCCGATAATAATTTACACCACGAAAGAATCGAAAATCGGAAAAACATTACTCGATAATGGCTATAGCATAATGAATTACGGTTTTGATTCAACAATGGCACCCAAAGGTAAAACCACTATTGTAATGAGGTATGAAAGCCCATGGAATAATTGGGAAAACATGGACGAACCAACCTATAAAGCTGAAAAATATGCCATATTGAAAGCTGCAACAGCCTTACTCGAAAAAACATACCCGGGTATAAGTGAGTTTGTTGAAGTTACTGATGTAGCTACTCCTTTAACTGATGTTCGTTACACAGGTGTTTTAAATGGCGCTTATGAAGGCTTTCTTCCTTCGAAAGAAAATATGATGAAAAGTTTGGATATGCAATTGCCAAAACTCAAGAACTTTTATATGGCTGGTCAGTGGTTGTTTCCTGGCGGAGGACTTCCACCATCGGCTCAAACCGGAAAATGGACTGTACAATTGATTTGTAAAAAAGAAAAACATAAATTCAATGTGATTTAGCCTTTTTAAAACGATTGATTTGCCCTTTCAACCTTCATTTTCCTGCCTATATCTTCCAAATTACGGGACTCACCGAAATTCATTTTTCGGACACATTTTATCAGCATAATTTCGCACTTGAAATTATGCTGATATTTTAAAATTTATACAGGCACGTTATGGACAAGAAAATTCTGGCAATAATTGGCAGCCAAAACAATAACGAAAAATCGAACACGGTTTCTTTGGCAAAATTGCTAATAAGTAAAATTTCAAATATTTACGATGATGTAAATGCCGAAATTATTGTATTGGGAGAGCAAAATATAAACTTTTGTAAAGGCTGTATGAATTGCACAAAAGTTGGCAAATGCTGTATCGAAGACGATATGCAACATATTATCAGAAAAATGCACGAAGCAGATGTCATTATTCTTGGCTCTCCGGTTCACATATCGCATGTTAGTAGTGGTTACAAAAATTTCTTAGACAGGATTTTTGTGTATATGCATACTTTCGAGTTTTTCGGAAAACCTTATGTAAGTATTGTTAGCACCAATGGTAGTGGGGAAGATGATACGCTGAAATATATGAATCACACAGCTTTGCTTCTCGGGATGATTCATCAAGGTTCATTGGTGAAATTCAATAACTAACCGCTTGATATTAAAAGAGCAAATAATATTGCGTTGAAAATTGCTGATATACTTTCGGGCGAAGAAAAACTAAAACCAACGATAAAAAACTCATTGTATTTCTGGAGTATGAAAAAAATTATTCGCGAAAATATAAGCTATTTTGAACATGAACACAAAATATGGCAAAAACGCGGTTGGTACAATCTTTCGTTCCGGGAAGTTTTTAATCATCAAACAGCCAATTAATTTGCAGATATAATGAACAGACTTTTCGGAATACTATTTTTATTTACCGGACTTTTTGCCATAGTTGGTGGTTTGTGTACCTGGGGAACCGGAAATATTTTCTTTCAGAAAGAATTAATCAATGTTTTGATTCCCTGGGCTGATATTTTACTTACCGGGCCATTGTCGATAGTTTGTGGATACGGAATTTTAAAGAAACAGGACACATATTAGGTTTATGCACCAGCGGAATTTATGTGTTTGGTTCTATCCTTGTTTTTATCAGCATTGTTTGGAACAACAATTATTCAATTTGTTTAATTGCACCTGCAAGTACAGGGTTCTTAATCGGTTTGGTTTATGTAGTCATGACATTATCACCACTTAGTTTAAAACGACCCAAAATAGAGTTTGCAATAAATGAAATTTCATATACCTTTTTAAAAAATTAACACAACAATGCTTTTCCAATATTCCAAACAATTTAATCAACTACTCTCCTTTTGTATAATCCTTATACTTTCAACATCCTGCAAAGATCCTTTAATTACACAAACCGGATTTAAAGCTACATTCAACGAAAATTCTTCCGGTATATCAATCATAGAAATTAAACAGGAGATGCAAAAAGTTAACCTGAACGGGAAAGTAACCGTAAATTCAGGAGAACTTGAAATTCAGGTTTTTGATGGGAATGATGACATTTGTTATCAGCGTTTAATATCAAACTCTGACTCTGTTATAACTATCAACGAGAATATTCAGGGACATTGCGGTTATTGGAAGCTCAAATATAAAAGCTATAATGCACGCGGAGAAATTAATTTGCGTTTAAAATTTTAGCAGAATAAACTTAAACTGCAAATCCATTCATAGTCAATTTTTCGTCAAACAAGTATGAATTGTAATGGTTCAACATGTTTTTTTTTAAAGATAAAATATTCACAAATAATTTTGCATAAGTATTAAATCGATATTTTTAAAAAATTTAATTTTCAAAAGGTATGAACAAAAGAAGTTTTTTCAAGTTATTATTCTTATTTTCGGCGGTTGCATTTTTAAGTTCATGTGTTCTCTGGGTTAACGGAACAGCAGGTGAAGGTTCAATTGTTGAGCAAGAAATCAGTGTTTCAGGTTTTAGTGCGATAGAATCATCATCATCGGCCGAAGTAATCGTTACCAAAGGCCAAGCGCTAAAAGTAACATTGTCGGATTATGAAAATCTGATTGAATTATGGGACATTAAAGTAATTAACAATGTGCTTGTGGTACAAACCAAACCTTTCACATCGTTGATAAATTCAAAAGCTATTGTTACAGTTGTAATGCCAAGTGGTTTATCTGAACTCCGAGTTTCGGGCAGTGGCGACATCAAACTGAATTCTGCTTTTCCTGAAATTGAAAAAGCATCAATTTCGGGAAGTGGAAGTATTCATGGAAATAATTCCGCTGATTACACCAAACTGAATTTTACAATTTCCGGAAGCGGGTCGTTCAATTTTAAAGGGAAAGTTGATGTATTGAAGACTTTAACTTCGGGTAGCGGAAGAATGTATTTATCCGATTTAGTTGCTAAAAGTGCAACCTGCTCCATTTCGGGAAGCGGAAATCAATACATTAATGCAGTAGATTACCTGAAAGCGAGTATTTCAGGTTCAGGCGATATAGTTTACTCAGGTGTGCCAGTTTTGGAAGTGCAATCTTCGGGAAGTGGAAGAGTAAGACATCAATAGCTTTTTTGAGTTGTGAATGGTTTTTTTAATCTCAGCTAATAGTTAAATACTAAATTTTATCGGTAAAATTAAGGGTTTTATCTATAAAATTTAATTTTATATAAAAAAGTTCTTTTGTTAAATAAATACCGCGTAATTTTGCGAGACTAAATTTTAGAACAATTATAACCCAATGAAAAAATTTTAATTGCGATATTTTTTACAATATCGATTTTTACTTATGCAGAAAATCCAACAGCAAAATTTGCAGTAACCGGACAGGCTGTTGATTCGTTAACCGGTGAAACGCTTCCTTATGTAACCTGTACAGTGGTTCAGGATAATAATCCACAGAAAGTTGTTACACGATTTGCCAGCGATATTGACGGTAAGTTTACCGGAGAAATAAAAGCTCCGGGAAAATATCAATTAATAGTTTCATGCGTGGGACAAGCTCCAACTTCGAAAACATTTACGGTTAACGAAGCCAGTCCACAGGCAAAATTGGGAAAAGTTCTACTCTCAGCCGGTAAACAAACACTTAAAGATGTAAATGTGGTTGTTACCCGCCCTTTAATTAAAGCCGAAGCCGATAAAATTACTTACGATGCCGAACAGGATCCGGAGTCGAAAACTTCGACCGTGCTTGATATGCTTCGGAAAGTACCGATGGTAACTGTTGATGGACAGGATAATATTCAGTTGCAGGGTTCATCGAACTTCAAATTTTTCCTGAATGGCAAGCCAACCAATATGTTTAATAATAATCCGGGTTTAATACTTAAAAGTATGCCGGCAAACATGGTGAAAAACGTAGAAGTAATTACGCAACCAGGAGCAAAATACGATGCCGAAGGAATTGGCGGTATTATCAATATCGTTACAATGCAACAGGCAGGAGCATCAGCCGAAGGTTATTCGGCAACTATTAACAGTCAGGTTTCATCGCGGGGATCGTATGGCGCTGGACTTAATTTGATGGTGCAAAAAGGGAAATTCAGCTTCTCGGGAAATTATAACTATAATTTCAACAAGCAATTTCCAATAACTACAACTACCGAGCGAAACACTTATATTCCGGGTACGCTCTATCCCAAAGGTACACAGGAAACTACCATGATTAATAAAACTCCGATGCAATTTGGCAGTGGTCAGTTAAGTTACGAGCTTGACACAATGAACCTCTTTACTTTGTCGTATAACCGCAGATATGGAAGACCAAGCACCGAAATAGATGCAATAACCGAAAACTTCGATAGTAATGGCGATAAAATTTTTGCTTATACGCAGAAAAGTATGCAAAAGCAAAGCTGGGGTTCTACCGATTTCGGACTCGATTATCAGCGTTCGTTTAAAACCAAAGGGGAATTGCTAACCGTTTCGTATAAACTGAGTAACACACCCAACAGCAGTAATTACGAGGCAACAAATACACTTAATTCCCTTTATGTTAGCCGTCCGCAGCCGGGTTTGGCACAGCACATTATCAGCGACAATATTGCTTCAACCAATGAACACTCGTTTCAGGTTGACTACACAAAACCGCTTGCCAAAGGACATACGCTCGAAACGGGCGTAAAATACATTTTACGTATTAACGATAGTGAAAGTGACGAAACTTACGATTATTTTGATTTTTCAAAGGCTTATCCTTATAGTCCATACTTGTTAAAAGATACGGTTTGGAATTTCAATAATACGCAGGATATACTTGCAGGATATGTAAGTTATACCGGAAATATCGGCAAATGGAGTATGAAAGGCGGATTAAGATATGAATATACATGGCTCGAAGCAATCTTTAACGAAACAGATAAGAATTTCAAAACCGATTACGATGCTTTGGTTCCTTCAGCTATTGTTACTTATCGCCTTACTGATATGAACAGCTTGAAATTTGGATATAACATGCGTATTCAACGTCCAAGTATCGGTTATTTAAATCCTTATGTTGACCGTCGCGACCCTAACTATATAAGTTATGGAAATCCTAATCTCGACCCGGAAAACAACCATAATATAACGCTGACATACAGCAGTTTTAGCTCAAAATATAATTTGAATGCCGAACTTTCGTACCGTTTTGTGAATAATGCAATTGAGCAATATTCTTTTATAAAAGAAGGAAGTACAACCCAGGAAATTACTTATGGCAATATCGGACAAAACCAACGTATCGGACTGAATCTTTTCGGAAGTTATCGTGGTTTGCCCTGGTTGAACATATATACCAACGGAAATATTAATTACGTGGACATGAAAAGCCAGAGTATGAATTTGGCAAACAGTGGTATCAGCGGACGAATATATCTTGGCGCTACCATTATGTTGCCTAAAGATTTCCGTATCAGTACCGGAGGTGGAGGAAACTTATCGCAAATTAACTTGCAGGGAGGTCAATCAGCATTTTACTTTAGTTATGCGGCATTATCCAAAGATTTTCTGCAAAAACGTCTGAATGTTTCGGTTAGCGGTGTGTATTTGCCAATTCCACACATTTACCTTACTACCAAAGGTATAAATACCTTAACAGGCGCTGCTACTTTCGATCAGAAAACCGATGTGCATTTGACAAAAAATACTGAATTGCGTTTTAATGTTTCCTACAGAATTGGCGCTATGAACATGCAAGCCAAAAAAACAAAGAAAACCATTACGAACGACGACCAGAAAGAAAAAGAAAATAATACGATGGGAGAATCGCCCATTTAAATGAATACTTAACACAGCTCCCTAACCCCCTAA
Organism: uncultured Paludibacter sp.; assembly: GCA_964508285.1. Classification (GTDB taxonomy): domain Bacteria; phylum Bacteroidota; class Bacteroidia; order Bacteroidales; family Paludibacteraceae; genus Paludibacter. The sequence goes on along the minus strand of CAZDSY010000126.1, from coordinate 690 downwards.
AGGGGGAAAGTTGGAGCAATGATTGACATTTGTGCGCTTGAATTTGAACGCTCTTTTATGAAAATTTTTTTTTCAGCAATTATACAGAAGTCGCTAAATGAAGCAATTATTTAAGTTATTAGTTATTTTCTATTTACAATTGATTTAACAAGATGTTTAAGCATAATACATTGTAGAGTATAATAAAACAGCATTTTGGATTTAATTATAAAAAACGGTATCAGGCAAAAGTTTGATGCCGTTTTTTGTGTGATTTGAATGAAGGTGTTCTGAAAAATTGATTTGCAAACCGAACAAAACAACCTACCTTTGCACAATGAGTTTATCGCTTTACATATTTAACCCCGAGCACGATTTGGCGCTGGCAAATTCCGATGGAAATTTTATGGCGCCACTTTCGGCACGCATATTAGCCCACGATTTGGCTGCTTTACCATTGTGGTATTCCACCGAAAACAGTATAATTTATGCTGCAACAAAAAATGAAAACCTGCTGAAAGAACTTCAAATTATGTTTCCGCAATTGGCGAATAAAGAAATTGTGGCGCAACCTGATTTTGATAAGGTAAAATCCTTAAATGTTTGGGGTTGGGATAAAGCCGTGAATAAGCAATTTTCGAACTTAGGTGCTCCTGAAAATCTGCTGCCTCCGTTAGGCGCAATTGAGCACATCAAACGTTTATCGCATCG
>CAZDSY010000125.1:5458-8685 GCA_964508285.1 uncultured Paludibacter sp. | reverse complement strand
ATGGTGTTCCTACCATGTTTATTGCCGAACTGAATCATCCAATGTTCGATATGTTTGATATGCGTTCATTACGAACCGGAATTATGGCTGGGGCTCTGTGTCCGATTGAACTTATGCAAAAAGTGAATGAAAAAATGTTTATGGACATAACCAGTGTTTACGGACTTACCGAAACTTCGCCCGGAATGACTCAAACTCGCTTAGATGACTCGTTTGAAGTGCGCTGTACTACTGTAGGACGTGAGTATGAATTTACCGAAGTGGTGGTATTAAACCCTGCAACCGGAGAAATTTGTCCCGATGGCGTTGAAGGTGAAATTTGTTGTCGTGGATATAATGTAATGAAGGGCTATTATAAAAACCCGGAAGCCACTGCTGCTGCAATTGATAAAAACGGATTTTTGCATTCAGGCGATCTTGGAGTTAAGGATGAGAATGGTAACTTCAGAATAACAGGTCGTATAAAAGATATGATTATTCGTGGTGGCGAAAACATATCTCCTCGCGAAATTGAAGAATTTATTTATACAATGCCCGGCGTTAAAGATGTGCAAATTGTGGCTATTGCATCACCTCGTTATGGTGAGGATGTTGCTGCATTTATAATTCGCCAACCTGATGCTAATTTTGACAAGGAAGATGTACGAGAGTTTTGTCGTGATAAAATTGCACAATATAAAATCCCCCGATATGTGTTTTTTGTAGATAGTTACCCGCTTACCGGAAGTGGAAAAATACAAAAATTCAAACTAAGAGAATTAGCCATCGAAATCTGTAAGAAAGAAGGGATCGAAATTATTTGATAGATATTATATTATGAAAATCAAATATATATATTATTACCTGCATCATTTGTTCACTGCAAAAAATACCCGTGGGCATGGTATTCATTCGCCTTTTATTTTTCAATATGTACAAAATGTAATTTACGAAAAACATCCTTATTACATATTTAAAAACATTGAACAACAACGAAAAAAACTTCTTTCTGATAATTCAGTTATTAATGTAATAGATTTTGGTGCAGGGGTAAACCGTGAACGAAAAATTTCTGATATTGCTCAGAAATCCCTTAAACGAAAAAAATATGCTCAGTTACTTTATCGTACTTCAGTATATTTCAAATCTAACAATATTCTTGAACTCGGGACTTCGCTTGGTATTACAACTGCTTATATTGCAGCAAGTTCTGAATCTGCAAAAGTATTTACTCTTGAAGGTTGCCCTCAAACTGCCAAAGTCGCGAGAAAAATTTTTGGAAATCTTAAATTAAAAAATATTGATATTATTGAAGGAAATATTGATCAGACCTTAGAAGAAACATTAAAAAAAACTTCATTTTTAGATTTAATCTTTATTGATGCAAACCATCGGTATGAACCTTTAATCGATTATTTCGTTAAGTGTTTGACAAAAGTTCACTCTAACACCGTAATATTTATAGATGATATTTACTGGTCGGATGGAATGAAAAAAGCATGGGAAAAAATTAAAACGAATGAAAAAGTTACATCAACCATAGATGTTTTCGAAATGGGAATTGTATTTTTTAATCCGGTTTTAAATAAAATGCATTATAAATTAATTATTTGAAAAATGTAAGGTTAAGTTTTTTACCTTTGTATGTTTATTTAATTTCGTTTTTCAGACAAAAAATACTATTTTTTTAAACGCTTAAAATTTATGTTTACTCCTAAAGGGAAAGAACAGAAAAATCTATATGAAAATATATACCAAAACCGGTGATAATGGAACTACTGGACTGATAGGGGGAACCCGAGTGAAAAAAACTGATGCACGCCTTGAAGCTTATGGTACAGTTGATGAATTAAATTCATTTGTTGGATTGTTGTTAACGAATGATTTGCCTGACTCAACCAAAAATACACTATATACAATTCAAAACAAATTATTTGTAATTGGTTCGTTTTTGGCAACCGATATTGAAAAAACTAGTATCAATCTGATTTCTCTTTTAACAGAAACAGATGTAATAATGCTTGAAAATGAGATTGATACTATGAATGAAATGTTACCTGAACTAAGAAATTTTATTTTACCCGGCGGAAATCCTGCATCAGCTTTAGCACACATTTGTCGCACTATTACTCGCCGAGCTGAACGTAAAATTCAAGCAGTAACGGATAATTATCAACAAGTTGAACATTTGAGTGAATATGTTAACAGATTGTCGGATTATTTCTTTGTACTTGCCCGATTTATTAATTTAACGTTTAAAACCAAAGAAATATATTGGAAAAAGTAGATTTTCATAAAAAAAATTCTATTTTTGCACAAAAAAAAGAAAATACAAAATTCTTACTAATTAAAAAATTTACAGGTATTTATGTATTGGACTTTAGAATTAGCTTCGAAAATTGAAGATGCGCCATGGCCGGCTACAAAAGATGAATTAATTGATTATGCTATTCGGTCAGGTGCCCCCCTTGAAGTAATAGAAAATTTACAGGAAATTGAGGATGAGGGTGAAATTTACGAATGTATTGAGGATATTTGGCCTGATTATCCCAGTAAAGAGGATTTTTTCTTCAACGAAGAAGAATACTGAGAAAATATATTTTCAAAATAGCCGTTAAAAAATAAAAAGGAGAAATATTTGTCCTAATTACTTACTCTGCAAACAATTTTTTTAAACATTTAGAGTTTGATGTATTACGCAAACCCAAATTTTTAATCAGTTATAAGGTTTGTGAGAATGATAAGATTGAAAATTCATGAAAAAAAAGATTCTTCTTATTTTATTTTCAATTGTTTGCATAAGATCGGTATTTTCTCAGTTCGATGCTCAGTTAAGTCAGTATATGCTCAATCGTACAACCATAAATCCTGCAGCGGCAGGAGAAAGTGGAATGATTGAAGTAGCAGGACAACACCGACAGCAATGGATCGGGATGCCAAATGGGGGAAGAATTACAGATTTCAGTATCACTTCTCCCCTTAAAACTGGTAATTTAAATCATGCTGGAGGGCTTGGTTTTAATAACTACAGTATTGGATTATTTAAGAATCAAGGTGTGCATTTAACTTATGCATACAAGATGAAAGTTGGAAAAGGAATTTTGAGTGCAGGAACCAATATAGGGTTTATAAGTATTGGTTTTGCAGGCGATAGTGTACAGTCGCATAGTGTAACTTTAGGTGAATACCATGATATCACTGCTGATGGAGATATACCACAAACATCAGTATCCGGAATATCTTTCGAT
>CAZDSY010000125.1:0-5358 GCA_964508285.1 uncultured Paludibacter sp. | reverse complement strand
TCAAAAATTATTCTTGCGAGTTCAGGCTCGCATGAAATATTGCTTAGATACAATTTTGCTTATGTTTTTGGAAAAAAATCGACCAAATACAAAAGTATACGCATACTATAAAAAATGAATAATAATCATATCTGATTTAAATAAATTAGGAACAGAAATGAAAAAAAATCTTATATTATTTTTTGTGATTTTTTCTTTTTTCTCCTGCAATAGACCTGCCGGAGAATTAGTTGGGACTTCACAAAAAATTTTAGGTGGTGGAGGTTTTAACGAGAATCAGCCCTATGGGATGGTATTTATAAAACGCGGTTCGTTTATGATGGGAGCCAACGAACAGTCTGCACTCGGTTCAGCAAGTGATAAACCGGTGAATGTCACAGTAGAAGCTTTTTGGATGGACGAAACTGAAATAACCAACGATGAATACCGTCAGTTTGTTTTCTGGGTACGTGATTCAATAGCACGACGTAAACTTATTGCTGAAAATGTAAGTGGCTATGAAAAATTTTTTACTTATCGCGATAAAGCTGAGATACCTAATTTAACACCTGAAGAACTTGAAACAGTTCCTCTAAACTGGAAAACTAAAGTTCCATGGGATTCAAAAGATACAACAATTCAGCGTATTCTGAATCAATTTTACTATAATGATATAAAAGGAATTACACTCAGAAAACAACTTAATCCGGGTAGTTTTACCTATATGTATGAATGGATTAATTATGATCAGGCTTCTTTACCCGGAAACAAATATAACGTTAATACAGGAGCTTATCTCCCGACTGCAAAAGTTAGAGTTGATACATCTTATGTTGATCAAAATGGTGTTATAATTAATAAAACTATTGAACGCAGGTTACGTGCCCGCAAAGATCTTATTTCCAGAAAGATTGTGAAAATTTATCCCGATACTATGATGTGGTTGAGGGACTATCAGTTTTCGTACAATGATCCCAAAATGCACATGTATTTCTCTCATCCGGGATATAATGATTATCCTGTCGTAGGAGTTACATGGGAACAGGCAAATGCTTTTTGTGATTGGAGAACCAAACTTTTTAATAGTGTATCTAAACTTCAGGCTCATCAGTATAGATTGCCAACAGAAGCAGAATGGGAATATGCCGCCCGAGGAGGGAAAGCCATGTCGCTATATCCATGGGGAGGGAATTACATAAGAGATGCAAAAGGATGTTATCTTGCTAATTTTAAACCTATGCGAGGTAGTTATACTGACGATACCGGATCTACACCAATGAAAGTAGGATCGTTTCCTCCGAATGAATACGGACTGTATGATATGGCAGGTAATGTTGCTGAATGGACATCGTCTGCATATACAAATACGTCAAACCTGTTGGTGTACGATATGAATCCAAATTATCAGTACAGTGCAAAAAAGGATGATGCAGATGTTTTGAAACGAAAAGTTATAAAAGGTGGATCATGGAAAGATGTTGCTTACTATCTCCAATGTGGTGTACGTACTTACGAGTACCAGTTTGAAAGTCGTTCGTATATCGGATTCAGGTGTGTACGTTCATTCAATGGTGAATAATACTTATGAATATTAAAATAAAAAAAGATAAATTATTATGGTTAAGCAATCAAAATTTGATATTTGGTGGAATTCCTATAAAATTAAAAGAATTTTCAGTGCAGTTTATAGCTTAGGAGCTGCAATAGTTATTTTGGGGGCAATGTTTAAGATTCTCCATTTACCGGGAGGTGGTACAATGCTCGCGATTGGTATGTCAACTGAGGTAATCGTTTTCGCACTTGGTATTTTCGATAAACCGTTTAAAGAATGGGATTGGGAAAAAGTTTTCGATTTTTCTGCAGGTGATAAACTTAATTCTAACGCATTACAACCTTCAATGCAGTCAAACAAATCTACAGGACTTTCACTTAAAACTACTGCAATGATCGAGAGCGATGTCGAAAAGCTTTCTGAAGGAATTAAAACATTAGCAGTTACAGCTCAGCAACTTACAAATTTAACTTCCGTAGTTGATGTAACTGAGAAATTCGTGAAAACTATTGAAAATGCTTCATTATCTACACGAAAATATACCCAATCACAGGATTCGTTAAATGCTGAAGTTGAACGACTTCATACATCATACGCTGGTGTTGCTTCAGGTATGGACGTAGTAGAAAAAAACACAAAACAATATTCTTCAAAAGTTGAAGATATTAATCGTAACCTCTCATCAATTAATTCAATTTACGAAATTCAGCTTAAAAATATACATACGCAATCAGAATCGTTGAATTTGCAATCGGAGGCTATGCGAAAAGCTACTGATGAATTGAATGCAGTTCTTGCTGAAATCAAGAAAATTAAAACAGCAACTTCAACAGCAGTTGATGAAGCAGAAAGTTTCAAGACAGGAGCTACAGGTTTATCGCGTCAGATTGCCGATTTGAATAAAATTTACGGCAATATGCTGAACGCTTTATCATAAACAAATAAAAAAGAAATAAGACTTTAAAAAAATGAGTGCAGCAAAAAATTGTCCGGAAACACCCAGGCAAAAAATGATCGGTATGATGTATTTGGTGTTAACAGCAATGTTAGCGCTGAATGTGTCAAATGAAGTTTTGAATGGGTTTGATATGGTTAATTTCGGGTTAGGAGAGTCTATTTCATCAGCAGAAATTCGTAACAAAGGAATTTACAGTAACTTCGCTACTGAGGCTGAAAAAAATCCTGCCAAGGTAAAAGAGTGGCTTGACCAGGCAAAGTTGGTTAAAGAAAAATCGGACGCGCTGGTAAAACACATTCAGGATGTCAAATTGAAAATTGTTGAAATAGCTGATGGAGATAAAGCAGATCCCAATGCAGTTAAAATAATTAATCGTGAGAATATTGATGCAGCCGGTCAGTTTGCAATGGGAAACGGTGATGAAAAACTAAAGGCAGATATTAATAAATATCGCGATTTTTTAGTTCAAATTACAAGCGATGATCAAGCAAAACAGCAGATGTTTCAGAAAATGTTTGACACTGCTAATAAGAACGGAAAGCCATGGTCTGATGCAATGTTTGAAAGTATGCCCGTAGCTGCCGTAATTACCATGTTAAGTAAATATCAGTCCGATGTAAGAACTGCAGAATCTGAAACAGTTCAATATTTACGCCAAAAGGCTGATTTACAGGATTTCAATTTAAATAAATTAAAAGTAATTGTAAATGCAGAATCGAGCTACGTATTAAAAGGAGGAACATACAAAGCTAAAATTGTTTTAGCAGCTTATGATGAGAATAAGGTAGGCTCCTACGAGTATTTTGTTAACAATTCATCATTAGGAAACAATGACCAGTTGCAGTTAAGTGGTTCGAGCCTTGGACCACATACTTTCACTGCAAAAGTAAGAGTACCAAAAAATGACGGAACTTGGGAAACATATACATCTGATCCTTATCAATATATCGTAGGGGAACCTTCAGCGACTATTTCAAACGAGGATTTGAATGTGGTATATCGTGGTATCGACAACAAGTTTAGCATATCAGTGCCCGGAGTAGCATCGGAAAATGTTACGGTTAAAATTACTGGAGGAGAGGCTACGAGAACCGGACTTGGTAAATATATTATCAGGCCTAATAGGGATGGAGAAATTACAATATCGGTTTATGGAAGAATTGAAGGAAAAGAGTTGTTAATGGGAACTTCAAACTATCGCGTGAAATATCTTCCTGATCCGAAATCGTATTTTGAATATACTGATGCAGGTGGAGTGGTACGACAGATTTTTGAAGGACAGGTTACAAAAAGGATATTGCGTTCCGGCGATGTTTCCATTGTTGCAAGTTATGGTCAGGATGAGCTCATTAAAGCAAACTTTACTGTACAATCATTTACAATGCAAACGGTATATGGTGTAATAAACGGAACCGGAAATAAACTAAATGCCCGTATGCTTTCTGATATTGAACGACTTGAGGGCGGTGATATTATTACATTTAAAAATATTAAAGCCATCGGACCGGATGGTAAAGTAAGAAGTCCGGGTATTGTACAAATAAATATTTAAAACTGATTTTTCAAGATTTGAACCAATGAAAAAATATAGTTCAATTTTAAGCATAATTGTGAGCTTACTTGCATTTTCGAAAGTTGCTTTAGCGCAGGAAACCACACAGCCTTTTTTCAATTCCAAGGGAGGTGTTGCCTTGCAAACAACTCAAATTGATGCATTAGCTGATACAATTGCAGTTATAAATCACCGTGCTGATGATATCGTCTGGTCGCGTATTATTTACAAAGTGATTGATTTACGCGATAAACAAAACTATCAATTGTATTACCCTCTACGACCCAACGAACAATACAAAAGTATGTTTCGGTTGATGCTCGAAGCAATTGTAGATGGTTTGCCGGTTTACAGACGAAATGCACGCGAAGTTAGGCCTACTTTTAACGAAAAGGTTGATGAGTCGGATTTGCCACTGATTTTTGCTTATGATGACGAACGTGATAATGACCTTATTCAGTTCGACTCTATAACACGAACTTTAAAAATTGGTGAAGATCAATATCAGCAATATATACGAAGTCAGGTAAAGTTTCTCACACAGGAAATAGTTTTCTTTGATAAACATTACTCACGTATGTTTAACAAAATTATCGCTATTGCGCCACTTAATCCGAATAATCCTAATAATTCACGCTCAAAAAATCGGTATGAATTTTTACGTGAATCAATTCTTTGTTGGTTTTCATTTGACGAATTGCGTCCATATTTAGCTAAACAGTATGTGATTCCTAATGGTAATGAAACTCAAAGACTTACTTTCGATGAGTTTTTTGCCCAAAAGTATTACTCGAGCTATTTGCTCGGGGACGCAAATATGTTTGGAAGGACAATGCTTGATACATATGATACAGCCGATAAAATAAAACGAGAACAAAAAAGAATTGAAAAGGAATTGCTGAATTTTGAACTAGATTTGTGGGAATTTTAAATAACGACTATACTTATGAAAAAGACGACATGGAAGGTCGTCTTTTTTAATATCTGATTTCAGAGAATTAAGTTTGTTTTTTTATATAGAGAATTAAATGAATTTCACAGTTTTTTCAGACAGTTTTATTGACAGAGCAGGAATAATTTTTCTGTTAAATTATTTATTCCCTAATTGTAAAATTACTGAGGCTGAAAATTTTGACAAGCTACATTCTTTTTATAAAAAAAAACAATTTGAAATACTCATTCTTTTTGAATGTCCAAGTATAGAGAATAATATTCTCGAAAAGATAAATTCATTAGATATTCAACAACAAAATCAGCTTGTTGTAATTCTTGATCGATTTATTCCCGAAAAGCATATAATACTTATTGATACTGGAC
>CAZDSY010000124.1:0-8731 GCA_964508285.1 uncultured Paludibacter sp. | reverse complement strand
GATATCAATAATGCATATCTTAGGCAAAATCCTAATCTGTCAAAGTAGAAATAAATAGAAAAATTTTATTACAACAAAAATATCGTAATATTCTTTCTCCTGATTGTATAAAATGATACAATCTTATGGCTAAATTGATAATGTTGACTCCCTGTTAAAAATTATTTTAATCTAGGTCCGCGTTTATCCCAAACCACCTCTAAATTAGAGATAAACCATGTTTTGCCATTATCGTTATTCCCCTGATAGAAAAGATAAGAGGTTCTTCCGTTATCGAAAATATGCGGATGACCGGATTCGCTGGAGTTCCACTCTCCTTTTTTACTATTTGCCAGAAAAGGTTTGTCGAAACATTTTTTCCAGGTAATACCATCAGTACTTTCGGCTACACCAATTTGCTGAGGCGCATTGTTGTAGTTGGCGGTATAAAACATGTAGAGTTTACCATTACGTTTGATTATAGAAGCGCCTTCGGTACAATTTCCTTCCCACGGGTATTCTATCTCCAGCAATCGTTTGGTGCTTATTTGCGTCCATGTTTCGCGGTTAAAGTTCGTATTTCCTGGTGCAATAGCTACACCCAGTATCTGTTGGCGGAATTGTGGATCACGTGTGGCAAAATAAAGCAGGTATTTCCCTTTGAATTTAAAAATTTCGGCATCGATAGCCCGTCCGCAATTCCAATCGCCTGTTGCCCTAAAAATCGGATTTGTAGCATTTCGGGTAAAATTAATTCCATCGGGAGAAGTAGCATGACAGATAGCATCTTTCGCCCCGTTGCCATAGGTTTGATAAAATAGATGTACTTTGCCTTTTATCACTATTGCCGAAGGGGCACAGATTCCTTTTTGCTCATAATCAGCATTTTTTAATGGATTTATTTCCCCAATTTTAGTCCAGTCGTACAAATCTTTGCTTTCGGCTACGCCAATTCCCCACCCTGTCCAGGAAGTTCCATCATTTTTTCCTAGAATGGAATAATACATCAGATAACGCCCATTGAATTTTATGATATGTGGATCCTTTGCAAAAGGCACACCAATACGTGTGGTATCGCCAAACATCATACGTGGAGTGTTATACTGAGCAATTAATTGGGGTAAAAAGAATAACGTAAATATTAGAATTAAAAGTTTTGTTTTGCGCATAGCAATTTTGTTATAATTAATTACTGGCTTTAAAATTACAAAAACAAATGAAGGCAGATTGAAATAAATCGAAAAATGTCGGATAATTTAAACAGAAAGGCTGTTTTATTAAATCTCAGCCAATAATAACTGCGTATTTTTGTAAATAAATGTATTTCAAATAAATTCCTTAATTTAATTCCTTTAAAATGACTTCACGCGAAAGAGTGCTCGCGGCTATACGCCATGAGCAACCCGACCGGGTTCCGGTTGATATGGGTGCAACCCCCAGTTCAGGCATTTCTGCCATAGCTTACAGTAATCTGGTTAAACATTTGGGATTGGATTTGCCTACCCGTATTTACGATGTGGTACAACAATTGGCACAACCCGACATGGAAATCATCAATCGTTTTGGTATTGATGTGCTGGATATTGGTCGTATGTTTAATGATAAGGACGAAGACTGGTATCCGATAACTATGGCCAACGGAGCCACAGCCTATTACCCGGTTTGGTTTAAACCCGAACTGCAACCCGATGGTTCCTACGCAACTTTTGATTCCGACGGCAAGACAAAACTGGCACACATGCCCGTTGGGGCTACTTTTTTCGACCAAACATATTTCCCATATCTGGACGGTTATCCCGAAAATTATGACAATCTGGATGAGGAAATGGGACGCATATTATGGGCAAGATACGCTCACAGTCCGTGGGATCATGCTTCGGAACCGGACTTTTGGCCAAAACTACGTGAAAAAGCGTTGTGGCTTCGCGAAAATATCGATAAAGCCCTTTTGGTTGTTTGCGGTTGTAACCTGTTTGAGTGGGGAACTTTTCTCCGCCGCATGGATAATTTCCTGATGGACATCATGTGTGATCCTGGAAATGTTGAACGCCTTCTCGACGAATTGCTGAAACGCCATTTAGCTACACTCGAAAAAGTGTGTCATTATCTGGGCGATGTGGTGGATATTATCCGTTTTGGCGACGATTTAGGTATGAGTAACGGACCTTTTATGGATGCCGACACGTATGATGCATTGTTTAAACCCCGCCATAAAATATTAGCCGACTATGTGAAAGAACATAGCCAGATGCACACTTTTATACATTCCTGTGGCTCAATTTCGATGTTAATTCCCGGATTATTAGAAGCTGGTATCGAAATTCTGAATCCGGTTCAAACCAATTGCTGGCACATGGAGCCCGATTATTTGAAAAAAGAATTTGGCGACAAAGCTACCTTCTGGGGTGGCGGTATCGAAACAGTGGGAACATTAAACATTGGCACACCCGAACAAATTCGTGAGCAAATATTTGAGCGCATTGAAATATTTAACAAAGGCGGTGGATTTGTATTTAATACGGTGCATAATATTTTGCCCGATGTGCCACCACAAAATATTATTGCTATGTTTGACGCTTTAAAAGAGTATAATAAGACCCTTAACCCCTAAAGGGTAATTAGACAAGTATATTATTCATAATTATAGACATAAAAAAATAAAAATATCAAAAATCAATACTAACTTAATTCCCCTTTAGGGGTTAGGGGCCATAAAATGACAACACTACTTGGTTTATTATTAATATTTATCGGCGCATTTTCGTCGGGCAGTTTTGCAGTGCCGTTTGGTGGCGTAAAGGGTTGGAAATGGGAAAATTACTGGCTATCAACCGGACTATTTTCTTTTATCGTACTCCCTTTAATTGTATGCCTGCTTTTAGTCAATAATTTTGGGCAATTAATTTCAGAAGTGCCTTCTTCAGACTTTTGGGCAATTTTTATCATGGGTGCTGTGTATGGCATTGGTAGCTTAACTTTTGGACTTTCAATGCGTTATTTGGGTTTATCGCTTGGTTATGCGTTATCACTTGGGTTAATGGCTGCTATAGGTACGTTGGTACCACCAGCTTTGGATGGTCGTTTTGGTATGTTAACCGACACTTTTAATGGGAATATGGTACTGTTAGGGATTCTGGTTTCGTTGGTAGGAATTGCCGGAATTGCGGTTGCTGGCTATCAGAAAGATCAGTTCAATTCCCAAAAAGCAAAAGACGAAAACAACGAGTTCGATTTTAAAAAAGGTGTAATTGCAGCAGTACTTACCGGAATTATGGCATCGGCTATGTCGCTGGGTATCGAAAAAGGCAACGGTGTGAGTATGTTGGCTGTTGAAACCGGCACTGATCCGCTTTTCAGTGGAAATCCTACCATGCTAATAATGCTGCTTGGTACATTTGTAACTACGCTCATCTGGTGTACGTATTTAATGGTAAAAAACAAAACTTTGGTTGAGTTTAAAAAATACAGCAAAACAATTGTTCTGAAAAATCTGTCAATGACAGGTTTGGCTGGACTACTCTGGTACGTACAGTTTATATTTTTTGGTGCAGGCAAAAGCATGATGGGCGAATACACTTTTGCTGCTTGGGGCATTCTGATGGCATTCACCATTGTTATCGCCATGCTTTGGGGATTATTTAAAGGCGAATGGAAAGGTATTCCTTCGAAAACCCGCAGGGTTATGTTTATATCTTTGGCTGTCATTATTGCAGGTACATTTATTATCGGACTTTATAATTATTAAGATTTGACAGTAGACAACAAAAGACGGACAACAGAAGAAGACCATTTACAAATCAACAAATCAACCAATTAATAAATCAGCTATCATGAAACCCGAAATTGTTAGAACTTATTCAAAACCGTACAAACGCTATTGTTTGGCATTGGATTTAAAAAACGATCCTGAATTAATTGCTGAATACCTGAAATATCATTCGCCCGAACATTTTTGGAATGTGATTGGCGAAGGAATCAAAAAATCGGGTGTCGAAGTAATGGATATTTACAATGTGGACAACCGCTTGTTTATGATTTGCGAAATGCCTGTTGAAGTGGATATTGACGAAGCATGGCAAAAAATGGGTACCTACGAACGACAAGGCGAGTGGGCTGCATTGATGAGTAAATTTCAGCAGGCATTACCCGGTCATAAACTCGAATGGGTGAAAATGAATAAAGTGTATCAAAATCCCGAATGACAGCAGAAAATGAATCGCACGGATAATTGTATTGCGAAACTCGAACGTATGAATAAAGCCTTGCGTCATGAAGAGCCGGACAGAGTGCCTATAAGTGATTTTTTCTAGGGTAGTTTCGTGCGTCGCTGGCGCAAAGATTTGAACTTGCCCGACGATGCAAGTCCGTATTATTATTACGATCTCGATTGGATAGTAACTAATCCTAATTTAGATCCACACATCCGACAGTTCGAAGACCTTTACGAAGATGAATTCAAAGTAATAGTGAAAACAGGATTTGGAGCTACCATGTGTAAGCATTACAACATACAAATGCCCGAATTTGTGGCCTTCGATGTGGATACTTTTGAAAAACTTGAGGCGCTTCAATTCGACGATGCGTACGACCGCAGACGTTATTTCGAAGCGGGCGATAATCAAATTGCAGGTGTGGGCGATGGTTTTGAACGAAATACGCCCGCATGGATTGAAACCGTAAAAAAACTACACCCTGACTTTCCGGTTTACGGCAGTTTTCTCGAAGTTTCGGAATGTTTGGTTCGTTTAATCGGTCAGGAAAATGCTTTGCTTTGGATGGGAATCGACCCTGAACGTATGGGAGCCTGTATCAACAAAATAGGACAGTTTTATTTGGATTGTTGCAAAGCTCAAATTGAAGCTGCTGATAGTTTGATTGATGGAATGGTAATTTGGGGAGATGTAGCATATACCAAAACCATGCTTTTTGACCCGGACTATTGGCGGGAATATTTTAAACCGTGGGTAAAGGCCATGATTGACGAATGCCATAAACACAATTTGCCGGTTATATATCATGGTTGTGGAAATGTGGAACTCATTTTCGAGGATTTTATCGAAATGAAACTCGATGCTTATAATCCGCTGGAAGTAAAGGCTGGTTTGGACATTGTTGAACTAAAGAAAAAATACGGCGATAGCATTGGTTATTGCGGAAACAACGACATACAGGTATGGGAACGCGGCGACCGTGAAGAGATAAAGCGCGAAGTTTTACGAAAACTTAATGCAGCGCGAAACGCTGGAGTAATTTTTCAGTCGGATCATTCGGTATCGAGCGACGTGGACGGAAGAACCTACGATTATATTGTAAAAAAAGTAAAGGAATACGGCGTATATCCATTGCAGTTATGGGTTTTCGCAGTATAGATCTGGATTCAGCATATATCGTTGTATTTTTTTCGGTAAGCTTTAGGAGTTACACCGGTGAAACTTTTAAACTGCTTGTTGAAATGACTCAGATTGTTGAATCCGCTGTCGTAAGCTACTTCGGTGATGCTTATTTCTTTGTTCATTAGTAGTTTGCAGGCAAAATCGACTTTAATTTTATTGAGATATTCAAAAATTGTCATTCCCATTTGCATTTTAAAAAACCGGCAAAGCGAACCTTCGGCCATACTTACCAGCGAGGCAATCTGAGTTAAATCAATTTCATCGCGGTAATGTTTCATAAAATATTCGTGAATGGTTTGAATGCGTTTATTGTCGGAGTGAAAACGCTTGTTGATATAATCTTTGCTGGCCAGGGGGATTAAATCGTTGCTTTTTCCAATTAAATCCAGAAGCTCCAAAAAAAGAATGTAGCGATTAAAACTGTTTGAATAAGGCATTTGTAGTAGCATATTGCTTGCTTCGTCAAGCGTTTTACCTGTAACGCGGATGCCACTTTCCGAAAGCTTTAATGCAGTTGCAGCATTGGTAAATTCACTCAACACAAGCATATCCTTGCTCAATGTAGTTTCCGTAAATTGCAGATAAACCATTTCAAGTTTACGCACGTTAGTAGTAACCTGCTCTTTTTCAACCACCCAGGTGTGAGGAATGTTGGGAGCAACAAATACCAGATCGCCCGGAAAAAATTCATCCATCGAGTCGGCAACAAAACGTTTGCCGGTTCCTTCGGTTATAAAACTTATTTCGTAATAGTCGTGGTAGTGCCAATTGATACTCTCCAGATTATCCTGAAAAATTCCTACATGGATAGATGGTTGTTGCAGACCTGAAATTCTTTCTGGTAAACTCGACATATCTTTGCTCTTTACTCTTTGTTCTATTTGTCTGTTTTGTAACAAAAATGTCAATATAGCACCAAAAGTAGTGAAAATTGTTGTAGTACAACGGTTTTTAAATGATTATTTTTGTAAACTATCAGTTATAATAAAAATTCCAAAACATTATCTCTTTTACTAAAAGCAATGAATGAATTATTAGTACAGCTACTCGAAGTAGTAGAATTAGGTAAAGCAGATCAGAAATCACCATTTCCACCACAATTGAAAGGGCAAGACGGAGCATCAGAACTAACTTCAAAAGCATTGGAAGCAGGTATAAATCCACAGGTAATACTAGAAAATGCTTTAATTCCGGCAATGGAAAAAGTAGGAAAGAAATTTTCTGAAAATAAAATTTTTGTTCCTCAAATGTTGATGTCGGCTCGTGCAATGGGTGCAGCTATGCTTATTTTAAAACCTTTTTTTACTTCAGGAGAAATTAAAACAAAAGGAACCTTTATCATTGGCACCGTTAAAGGTGACCTGCACGATATTGGCAAAAACTTAGTGGCAATGATGGTAGAAGGTGCCGGTTGGAAAGTAATAGATCTCGGAGTGGATGTATCAGCCGAAAAATATTTAGCTGCTCTAAATGAGAACCCGGGAGCAGTAATTGCATTATCAGCATTATTAACTACGACAATGGTGAATATGGGGTCAATTGTTGCAGAAATTAAATCAGCCTCACCTAATACAGTGGTGTGCGTGGGAGGTGCTCCGGTTAACAACGAATTCTGCCAAAAAATTGGAGCAAATGCTTATGCAGCGGATCCACAGGGTATAGTTCAATATCTAAATAAACTTGCCTCTTAGGGTTAATTTTCATTTATTTTATTTTGTAATTAATTATTGCGAATGCCTTTATGCATAGGCACAGGGTTTTTATTGTCTTTTTTTTGGATTTATGAATTTTATTATAAAGTTGATATTCAAAATAATACACTAGGGAAGTTATGATAAATATGAAAAATTGGATGCGCCTTCAAATTGAATCGAACCAACGAATTTCAATTCCCATAATGACGCATCCAGGCATCGAAATGATTGGAAAAACTGTAAAAGAAGCCGTTCAGTGTGGTCAGTTTCATGCTGATGCCATTAAAAAATTAGCTGAAATTTTTCCTTCGGCTGCTACCACTGTTATTATGGATTTAACACTCGAAGCAGAAGCTTTTGGTTGCGAAATAGAGTTTCAGCAAAACGATATGCCACATATCAGGGGACGCTTAGTATCGAATGTTGAGGAAATTGAAAGTCTGAAAGTTCCGGATTTAACTGCAGGACGTATTCCGGAATATATCAAAGCAAATAAATTGACGGTAGCTTTTGGTTATGACAAACCTGTTTTTGCAGGTTGCATCGGACCATTTTCGCTGGCCGGAAGACTTTATGATTTGTCCGAAATTATGATGGCATGCTACATTGAACCCGATGCTATTATGATACTGCTTAATAAATGTACAGATTTTATCATAAAGTATTGCAGTGAACTGAAAGCAATCGGTTGCTCGGGTGTGGTAGTGGCTGAACCTGCTGCCGGTTTGCTTTCGAACGAACAATGTGAAATATTCTCCTCGGTTTATGTTAAACGATTAGTGGATGAATTACAGGATGATAATTTTGTAATTATACTTCATAATTGTGGAAATACCGGACACTGTACACAGGCAATGCTTTCGACAGGAGCAGCAGCTTTTCATTTTGGTAACGCCATCGATATGGTTGAAACGCTAAACGTTTGCCCAAAAGATAAACTGATTATGGGAAATGTGGATCCTGTAGGTGTTATGAAAATGCAGTCGCCTGCCGAAATTGAAACTTATGTTGGTGATTTATTACTAAAAACAGCCGAATTCCCAAATTTTGTTCTTTCAACAGGTTGCGATTTGCCACCGCATGTTCCTATTGAAAATGTGAAGGCATTTTTTCAGGCATTGGAAAACTTTAACATGAACGTAAAATAAACTTTGCTATTTTGACTTTTGTTTTATGATTTTTTTTTGACATAATTAATAAGAAATGTAACTGAGATGCAGAAATATGCAATTATTGTGCAAAACAAAAAACGCTAAAACCTTCATTAATAAGATTTTAGCGTTTTACTTTGCGGTATGGACGGGACTCGAACCCGCGACCCCCTGCGTGACAGGCAGGTATTCTAACCAGCTGAACTACCACACCTTTATGGGATTTTGTTGTGCCTTTCTTCAAAAGCGGTACAAAGATACTACAATTTTTTCTTTCTGCAATAGTTTGTGGAAAATTTTTTCACATTTCGAATCTTTTTAGTCTAAAAAATGAATCTAATTTTTTAAGATTTATTTTCTCTGATAAACCCTTACATAATCAACTTTCATTATCACAGGATTATCAAAAATAACATCATTAATAGTTCCACCCATGGTACCACCCAATGCCAGATTTAGAATCATTGTTGTCCGATAAAAATCGGGATATAGTTTAATGTCAATGTAAAACCTA
>CAZDSY010000123.1:0-8867 GCA_964508285.1 uncultured Paludibacter sp. | reverse complement strand
TTCATCTTCGCAATGGGTGGCTATCAGCATTGGTACTTCGCTGAAAATTCGTTCAAGTGTTTCGCGGTTGTCAACCAGCATATTACCTGTTGATGAACCCATAAAAACTTTTACACCACATACTTTCGATGAATCAATTTTTTTAATTTCATCTAAATTTGTATTGGTAGCACCCATGTAAAAGGAGTAATTAGCTGCCGATTTTTCTGAAGCGAGTGTGTATTTGGCTTCGAGGTCTGATGCAGTTACAGTTAAAGGCATGGTATTGGGCATATCCATAAACGAAGTTACACCTCCAACTACTGCAGCACGTGACTCTGAGTAAATATTCCCTTTGTGAGTAAGCCCTGGTTCGCGGAAATGTACCTGATCGTCTATTACCCCTGGAATAAGCAGTTTGCCTGTAGCATCAGTAACTTCTGTAATTCCTGCCTGAGGTATTTTATCATCGGTTTTATGAACAGATTTAATAAATTCACCTTCAATTAGTACCGAACCTGTAAAAATTTTTCCTTCGTTTACTATTGTGGCATTTTTTATCAAATGTAAAGTCATTTTTTGTAACTGTTTGTTCTTTCTTAAGAATGGATAGAATTATTTTTTTTGCGGATATTTTCTGAACCAGCTTTCAATTTTAAGCTGGAAAACACCAAAAAATGCTTCTCCAAATATACTACTGTTCATTTTTGATGTTCCAAGAATGCGGTTTACGAATATAATGGGAACTTCTTTCAATGTGAATCCGCATTTGTAAGCGGTATATTTCATTTCTATTTGAAACGCATATCCTTTAAATCTGATTTTATCCAACTCCATGGTTTCAAGCACTTCTCTACGGTAACACTTAAATCCTGCAGTAGTGTCGGCTATTCGTACTCCGAGTACAATTCGTACGAACTGAGATGCAAAATACGACATCAAAACCCTGCTAATTGGCCAGTTAACAACATTTACACCCGTTATATACCTTGAGCCAATAGCAACATCAGCATTATCTTCGGTACATGCTTTATACAATGCCAATAAATCTTTCGGATTGTGCGAAAAGTCGGCATCCATCTCGAAAATGAACTTGTAATTCCTTTCCAGAGCCCATTTAAATCCGGTTATATAGGCTGTACCTAAACCAAGCTTTCCCTGACGTTCGATAATATGCAGTTGTCCGTTAAATTCATTCTGTAGATTTTTTACTATACCGGCAGTCCCATCGGGTGAACCATCGTCAATTATAAGTACATCGAAACTTACAGGTTGAGTTATTACTGCGCGGATTATATTTTCGATGTTTTCCTTTTCGTTGTAAGTTGGAATTATTACAAGGTTTTCGAACATAAAGTTTTGATATAACGGGTGATTGAATGCTTTTATATATTTTTTTTAAAACAGATTTGCACAAAAGCAATGCCAATTATGCTGAAATTCAAATTAATACAATAGTAAAATTTATTGTTCATTGATTTTTTCAAACTCGTATAAAACCGAAGGATTGTATCTGTCCAGTACTACTACTTGAACATCCTTTCCCACTTGAATTCCTTTTTTGCTTAAATGATATTTTACAGTTTCGTAAGCTATTTCAGGTCTGTTGTTTTCGCGGCTTAAATGGCATAAAAAAACATAACTTAAATCATCGTCATAATTATCAGCCAAAAACTTTCCGCATTGTTCGTTACTTAAATGACCAGTATCAGCCATAATGCGCTGCTGCAAATGTACGGGATAAGGTCCGTTTTTCAACATAAATTCATCGTAATTAGCTTCGAAAACCATAAAATGTGAGCCCCGAAGATTTTCGGTAGCATGTTCGCAAACATAACCAAGATCCGTAGCAAAGGTAAATTTTTTTTCTTTATATTCAATAGTGTAACCTACATTATCCGATGCATCGTGCGAAACCTGAAAAGCAGTAATCAAAAAATCACCTATCTTAACTGTTTCGTTTTTGTTGATAAATTTTTTACTTAAATATAATTTCTCAGTTACACAATAACTTCGGTTAATTCCTTCGTGTGTTGCAGGTGTGGCATACACAGGTATTTTATACCGTTCGCCAAGTGAACCTACTGCCCGAATATGATCTGCATGGTCGTGTGTAATAAAAATAGCGTGTATGTTGGCAAAATCAAGTCCTATATTTCTCAGATACTTACGAATTGAACGTACCCCAATTCCTGCATCGATTAAAATACCGTATTTTTTATTGCCAATGAAGTAACAATTGCCGCTGCTCCCACTTCCAAAACTTTGAAAACAAAGTTTATCCATATAAATTATCTTTCTACTGATTAAAACGACAAAATTAACACGAAATGACGCACAAGAACTACAATTATTCAGAAATAACGTTAAGTGTTGATAATTTGGTAAACTCTTTATACATTTGCAAAAAATCACAACCAAAATGAAAGTACTTTCAGTAAAAAGTAAATTGTATTTTACAGGGATTTTTTCCTTAATTTTCCTGCTGTTTTATTTAGTGATTTTACCTCATTACGATGTTACAAACCTTAAATCTTCAGTTTATTCTCTTGATATACGGTCTTCTTATACACACGAATATGTCCGATGGTTATTCAATACAATTGGCAATGAAGGTATAGAGCAATATAAGTATTTTTTAATTGCTGATTTTGGTTACATAGCAACATATGTTGTGCTTTCGTATTTATTTCTCAGCTTACTTATTGGTCAGATGGGAAAGTTAGGACAAATGCTGCATTTAACTGTTTATACTCCGCTGCTATTAATGCTTACTGACATTGTTGAAAATATAAATACTTTTTTATTGATTTATAATGCTGATGAATTTTCGGTTGGTTTTGTTCGTTTTGCATCTGTTATAACTACTACAAAATGGTTTTTTGCATCCCTATTACTTGGAATGATTATTTGTTACGCTTTTTACGCTGTGTTACGTTTTATTTTTTGGAAATTGCGCAATAAAAACTGATTAGCAAATGGTAATACAAAAAGAATTTTTACTTCGAAGGCGTTCGCGGGGATTTCATCTTATAACTGACGAAATACTGGTAAATTTACTTCCTTTACCTGAATCAGGCATATTACATTTATTTATGAAACACACATCGGCTGGTTTAACCTTAAATGAAAATGCCGATCCTGATGTGCTTGTTGATATGCAGAAAATTTTCAATAAAATTGTAAAAGAGCGCGATCCCGATTATGAGCACACACTTGAAGGTGATGACGATATGCCTGCACATGCAAAGAGCACCCTTACAGGAGTTTCCCTGACGATTCCCATAACTAACCATCTATTAAATATCGGTACTTGGCAGGGAATCTACCTATGTGAATTCCGGAATCATGGAGGACGTAGGAGTATAGTAGCAACAATTATTTCATAACATTTAAATGTAAGTATCGGATTCACAGAATGATAATTATTCCTTATTTATTTCTTGAAATTTAGTTTTTAATTTTATGTAACAGTATTGTAACATAAAAGAAATATGTATTTAATTGGTATTGCAATGTTAAGAAATTAAGAGTGTGTAATTTTGCACAAAATATTCAATTTAAAAATTATGGATAGCATTTACATTATTATTGTTCTGGTTTTGTTTGGATTAGCTGCACTCGACCTTATGGTTGGCGTTGCAAACGATGCTGTAAATTTTTTAAATTCTAGTATCGGTTCAAAAGTGGCTCCATTGTGGGTAATACTTACTGTAGCTTCGTTGGGCGTTCTTTTTGGATCAATGTTTTCTACAGGGATGATGGAAATTGCGCGAAGTGGTGTTTTTCATCCCGGTATGTTTACTTTTCCGCAAATAATGATGCTCTTTCTGGCAGTAATGGTTACCGACGTTATTTTACTGGATGTTTTCAACACTTTAGGCTTACCAACTTCAACAACAGTATCGTTGATTTTTGAATTACTTGGAGCAGCCGTTGCAGTTGCTTTGGTTAATATATGGAAAACCAACACAGGAGTACTTATAGATTATATCAATTCGGGTAAAGCATTAACTATAATCTCAGGAATTCTGATATCAGTGGTAATTGCTTTTGTAACAGGTTCGATAATAATGTACTTTTCACGACTCATTTTTTCTTTCAAATACCGGAAACCTTTTAAATATGTCGGTGCTATATGGGGAGGTATTGCACTTACTGCCATTTCATATTTTGCCATTTTCAAGGGACTCAAAAGCACAACACTCATTTCAAAAGAATCAATTAATTACATTCAGGAAAATATAACTACTATTTTACTTTATGTTTTTATAGGTTGGTCTTTTATCATGGCTATTTTACAGCATTTGTTCAAAGTTAATATCTTAAAAATTATTATACTTGCAGGTACTTGGGCGTTGGCTTTGTCATTTGCGGGCAACGACCTTGTAAACTTTATCGGGGTATTCATGGCAGGATACAGTTCCTACCAAATAGCTTCAGATGTTGTTGCTTCAGGAGGGTCTGTTGATACGCTTATGATGAACAAGCTTTCTGAACCTGTAGTCGTTGACTGGCGATTTTTGTTTGGTGCCGGCGTAATAATGGTATTGGCATTGTGGTTTTCTAAAAAAGCACGTACAGTAACTAAAACCGAAGTAAATCTTGCCCGCCAGAGTGAAGGAATTGAACGATTCGATTCTTCAGTAGCGTCAAGACAATTAGTACGAAGAGCTGTAAGCTTCAGTAAATTTATGAGAAGAATAACTCCGCATCAGGTAACAGAGTTTGTTGAAAATCGTTTTAAACCCATACCGGAAGAAGAAAGAGATACTGCATCTTTCGATTTAATCAGGGCATCCGTAAATTTAACTGTAGCAGCTTTACTTATTTCTCTTGGAACTTCGTTAAAACTTCCTCTTTCAACTACTTATGTTACATTTATGGTGGCAATGGGTACCTCACTTGCCGACAGAGCTTGGGGGCGCGAAAGTGCGGTTTACCGAATTACTGGTGTGTTAACTGTTATCAGTGGATGGTTTATTACAGCTTTCGTAGCATTTACAGTAGCAGCCCTTGTAGCATTTGGATTGATGTATGGCGGCATTTATGGAGTTATTGGAGCTATATTGCTGGTAATAATTATGTTTATTCAATTTGCAAGAGTACATAACAAACGTGAAAAAAATGCAGAAATTGAAGAACCAGGTTATGTTACTAATGAGCACGATTTGATCGTTAATTGTACAAACGAAATCAAATCATCAGTAGAAAATACAATGAAAATATACAAAGGATTGCTCGATGGTTTATTCAACGAGGATAGAAAAGGTTTGATGAAACTTTATAAAATTGCAGATGAATTTCACGGAAAATCGAAACGAAGACGTGCTTATGAGGTTTTGCCTGCCATTCAAAGACTTAATCCGGAATCTCTCGATACAGCTCAATATTATGTACAGGTAACAGATTATTTCTACGAAATATCAATTTCACTCCGTTACATGACAGAATCAGCGTTTAATTTTATTGACAATAATCACGAAGGTTTCAGCAAAGAACAAATTGAGGATTTGAAAAGGCTCGGTGAACAATTATTATCAGTGTTTAATGAGTTTAATGAAATGATTAAGAGCAATAACTATTCCGGTTTAGAGAATATAAAAGAAAGGCGTGCTGCTATTCTCGATTTGTATGCTGAACTTGTAAAAAATCAAGTAAAACGCACTAAAGATAAAGAAACAGGTACTCGTAACAGTATTTTATATCTGAATATACTTAACGAAACCAAAGCTATAGCGCTGAAATCGGCAAACTTAATGCGAGCGCAGATGAATCTTTATAATTCTGACGATTATCATAGAAGTTTTTCGAATTAAGATTTCAATTTTTTTACTAAGAAGATTCCTGGGGTTATTGCTTCAGGAATTTTTTTTCAAATCTTGTAATGAAAACTTATAAATTGATATTCACCAATTGTACCCAAAATTTTTCTTTAACATAAATGAAACAAGAATTACACAATTCCATAATAAATTCGGAATGTTTATGAAATATTAATAGGATATTTTTGCTGCATAAAATTTAAAATCAATTTTTTACAATTTATGAAAACAAAATTAATTATTTCAGCAATTTTATTCTTGGGTGTAATCTCGTTTTTCTCTTCTTGCGATCCGGTAAATAATCCGAACAATAACAACAATGATAATGCGAAAGAAGTAACAATTTCTGCCGATATTACCGGAACGCGTCGTTTTGTTAAAGACTCAGTTTATATTCTGAAAGGACAGATAAATGTTACTGGTACTTTAAATATTGATGCAGGAACTATTATTAAAGGAGATAAACTAACCAAAGGAACTCTTGTTATCTTACCTGATGGGAAAATTAATGCAGTAGGAACTGAAACTCAACCTATTGTATTTACTTCACGTTTAGATCCGGGATTACGTGCTCCGGGCGATTGGGGTGGATTGATTATAGTGGGAAAAGCAAAAGTTAATCAATCAAGTCCATCTGTGGAAGGGTTAAGTCGTGCTGTGAATTATGGCGGTGGAACTGACGATACGCATAGTTCAGGAAAATTACAGTATGTTCGTATAGAATTTGCAGGAATAGCACTTCAGCCAGATAAAGAAATTAACGGTCTTACTTTATGCGCAGTTGGGAGCGGAACAGTTATTGATCATATTCAGATATCTTATTGTGGCGATGACTCATTTGAGTGGTTTGGAGGTACTGTAAATGCTAAATACCTTATTTCGTATCTTTCACTTGATGATGATTTTGATACCGACTTTGGTTACACAGGAAAAGTACAATTCGGTCTTGCAGTTCGTAATCCTCGCGTTGCCGATGTTTCTGCTTCGAACGGATTTGAATCTGATAATGATGGAACAGGTACTTCGGCTACTCCACAAACTGCTCCTGTGTTTTCAAATATGACAATTATCGGACCATGGAGAACTTCTGCCGATAAAAACGTAAATGCTTTGTTTGCCTCAGGGATGCATATTCGTCGTAATAGTTCACTCTCGGTTTTTAACTCTGTTTTTGCAGGCTGGAACACCGGTTTATTACTTGATGCAACAACTACTTATGCTAATGCTACAAATGGTAACCTGGCAATTCAAAATGTTGCTCTTATTGCATCCAAAGTTAAAGCTGTAAATGGAGCAGGTAATGTGACTGAAACACAGGCTGCTGAATTCTTTAATTCAACCACCTTTGCCAACAAAATAATTGCTGATAATGCAACTGCTAAAATTTTAAATTCTTTCTACGATGCTAATAAAGAAGGAAATTCTGCTATACCAACATCTTTTCTCCCAGAAACCGGTTCTGAATTGTTGAGTGCAGGTGCTTTTACTCATGCTAAACTTCAGGATGCATTTTTTGATAAATCAGCAACATATATGGGTGCGTTTAGTACAACAGACTGGACTAAACAAACTTGGGTCAATTTCGATCCGCAAAATACAGTATATTAATAATTTATTTCAAATAAGATTTCAATTTAAGAGAAGTTATCTCATTTGATAGCTTCTCTTTTTTTGTAATACATATTAAATTTTTGACAAAGGTATATGCGAAACCATTTCAGGTGTTATTTTTGTTGAAGCATTAAAAAATAGTACAATTATGAAAGCTAAATTATTTTTCATTTTAATACTGTTGTTGACAATTGTAAGCATTCGGGCGCAACAACAAACGATAGTTCAAAGTGAAGGTGTTTTTTTTACCGATGCTACACAAACAAAACTTTACACGGGTGATTATCGTGAATATTATCCTAATGGCGAACTCAAACTTGAAATGAACCTTAAAGATGGAAAACCTGAAGGTGCATACATTGTTTATTTTCCAAATGGAAAACCGAATGAAGTAAGAGCATATAAGAATGGTGAATTTCATGGTATCTGGCGTACTTATAACGAAGCTGGTGTGTTGATAGCAGAAGCTGAATATAGGAACAACAAAAAACATGGTACTTGGCGTGTATGGGACGATTCAGGTATCATGCGTTATGAAATGCAATACACAAATGGGAAAAAATCAGGCGTTTGGTATATGTGGGATGAAAAAGGAAAGCTCATTTCAGAAAAAAAGTACTAAATTATACTCGTGTATTGAAAATTATTAAGCCTGTTCATGTTTTTGAAATTTGTTTTTCATACTAATGTCGATACTTTGTAATAATCTTGTAATAAGTTCGCTGTATTTTTGTACAGTGAATAATTAAGAAAAATCAAAAAAAAGATATTATATGAAAACAATTAAAATTTTATCCTTACTGGTAATGATTGTTTTGACTACAGCATTATTTGCTAAAGAAAAAGAACAATTAAAAGAAAATTCTACAGAAGTTAAAATTGAAACTCTAAGCCTTAATGGTGTTGTATCTGACAAAGCTACCGGAGAAACTTTAGCAGGCGCTGTAATAGTAGCTAACGGAAAAAAACTTTACACTGATTTTGATGGTAATTTCAGTATTGATAATGTGTGTAGCGGTAAATGTTTAATTAAAGTTTCATTGATTTCTTATGAAGATCAAACAATAGAAGTGGATCCTGCTTCGGAGAAACAGGTTGATATTAAACTCAGACGAAGATAAAATTAATTCAATAATCAATAATTTAAAAGGGCTAAGGTAAATTAATTACTTAGTCCTTTTTTCTTTTTTGTAATTAATGTCCTTACTTTTAGGTCAATTTGTAATATCTTTGTAACAGATATTACACAATTACGAAACAACGATTGGCTTATTTTGTAACCAAAATTTAAAAACAAAATAACAGACTTTATGAGTAATTATCGTATTCTTGTTGTCGACGACGAGGAAGATTTGTGTGAAATACTCCAGTTCAATCTTGAAACCGAAGGCTACAAAGTAGATGTAGCTTATTCAGCAGAAGAAGCACTTAAAAAAGACCTGAGTGTATATA
>CAZDSY010000122.1:0-9231 GCA_964508285.1 uncultured Paludibacter sp. | reverse complement strand
CCGTTTTTGTCCGTGCACTTTTAATTTATCAAATAATTTTTATCGGACAATAGTGGAAATATATCAAGTATTATTTTGTTTTTCGAAAAATTAAGAATAATTTTGCCTCTCTACCAACAATAAATTTATAAAATTAAAATCTATTCATCATGAAAAATCCAAAATTAATCATCTGCATTTTGTTTTCTGCCTTTTTCATATGTAACACAGGATATGCTCAATTAAATGTGCTTAACAGAGTAAAACGAGCTGTAAACGAGAGAATTGATAAAGAAATAAATAAAGCTGTGAATAAACAGTTAGATACATTGGAAAAAAAGGTAACTGATAAAGAAGTAAAAAATATTGAAAAATCGGCAAACAAAAAAATTGAAGAAATTGTAGTTGATAACAAGCCTCAAAATGTAAAACCCACAAAACCCATCGGTAAACCTGTAGTGGTAACAAACCCTAAAGGTAAAGGTAAATATGCTATAAAATCTGCAGTAATAAAATATAAATCATTCGTGATGGGTTTTGATGCACAGCAGGTATTATATTTTGATAATTATGGGGAAAAAGAAGCCAATGAAACTTCGATGAAAGTAATGGGATTTTCTACCACAACTTTAACAATTTACGGGGATAATTGTACTTATACTATTGATTTGAATAAACGTACAGCAACTAAATCTTCGCTCGACGATAATCCTTACGGTATTGATTATGAGCGATTGACTGAGCAAATGCAAAAAGATTGGAAAATTAAAAATGAAGGCAATGAAACTATTATCGGGAAAAACTGTATAAAATATTCATTTACCAATGAAAATTTATCAATGAATGGGTATGCATGGGTTTGGAAAGGTATCTCATTAAAATCAGAATTTAATATTGGTAGTCTAAAAACACTTATGGAAGCCGAAAGTATTGATGAAAATATTTCTATACCATCAGAAAAATTTGAAATTCCGGGTGATGTAACAATAGAAGAGTATAAGGCTGAAGATTAATATATTACAATTTCGAATGATTTTGTGTTGATAAAATTATAAATGCCAGGTAAGAGTAGCATATTTTTTTGTACTTTTGCAAAAAATTTCTGAATAACTCAAAAACAGATTTTTTATGTCAGAAAATAATTCTTTTTTTAAAATTTTTTCAGGTACCAACAGCCGTTATGTTGCCGAAAAAATTTCTAAAAGTCTTGGATGTGAATTAGGTAAAATGCGGATTGAACATTTTTCCGATGGCGAATTTTCTGTCTCTTTCGAGGAGTCAATACGTGGTCAGTACATTTATTTGGTTCAGTCCACCTTTCCTAATTCCGACAATCTTATGGAATTACTGCTCATGATAGATGCTGCCAAAAGAGCGTCGGCATATAAGATTATTGCTGTAATTCCTTATTTTGGTTGGGCACGCCAGGATAGGAAAGATAAACCCCGTGTATCGATTGGAGCAAAACTAATTGCTGATATGCTAAGTGTGGCTGGAGTAAACAGGGTTATAACAATGGATTTACATGCCGATCAAATTCAGGGCTTCTTCAATATACCGGTCGATCATTTATATGCATCGACCATTTTTATTCCCTATATTCGTTCGCTGAATATGGAAAATGTAGCAATAGCATCGCCCGATGTAGGTGGTTCGAAACGTGCAGGCTCCTACGCAAAGTTGCTTGATGTTCCTATGGTGCTTGGCTACAAAACACGTGAAAAAGCTAACGAAGTTAGCGAAATGAAAATTATCGGTAAGGTAAAAGGGAAAAATGTAATTATTGTTGATGATATGGTAGATACAGCCGGTACTCTATGTAAAGCTGCTAACCTGATAATGGAAGAAGGTGCTCGCAGTGTTAGAGCTATCGTAACCCACGGTGTTATGTCCGGAAAGGCTATTGAAAATGTTATGAGTTCTGCACTTGAACAAATTGTTTTTACTGATTCCATACCATTCGATTGTTCGCGATGCAGTAAAGTGAAAATTCTTACCGTTTCAAATCTTTTTGCAGAAACTATATCCAGAGTACAAACAAATCGCTCAATCAGTGAACAGTATTTGATGTGAAAATCTAGATAAATATTTATAAAAAACTCCCTTTGGTTTTAACCTTAGGGAGTTTTTTTCTGTATTAGTGTATGAAATTTAATTGTAAACTTTAAAGTTCTTAATTTCCCAAGTAGCTGAAGATGTAGAAGTGGATAGGTACTTGAATGCCAATTTTATCTTTTTTCCAGCAAAAGCATCTAATGAAATCTCACCTGAATTTACAAATGTCCAATTGTTTCCGGCTGGATATGTAGGAATAATAAGTTGAACCCATGAAGTACCATTATTAATTGAAATCCACAAAGTTTGTTCAGTTTTCATATTTGCAACAACACCTTTATTTATTGTTTGATCAAAAGTTAATGCGGCTCCGGTTTGAGTTGTCAAATCAATTTCAGGTGAAATCAACCAGTCTTCGTTTGCATTATTTACTGAGTTGGCAAAACCTGTCATTGTTGCACCATATCCGCTTGAATAATACCAAGTCTGTGCTCCAATTACGTTATTTGATGTAAATGAACCCAAAGCTGGTCCACTAAAAGGTTCAGAAAACAGTGTTAAAGTTGAAGAAGTTCCTTTTGTCCCATCAGGAAGCACAAATTCAGTCGGGTTAATAATACCAGCAATACCGGCAATAGAACTTAATGTTCCGTTTATTTTTATTTTCTTTTTCAACTGAGTTTTATTTGTCATCAAATTGAGTTGACTCCTGATGTTTCCTCTTGGCAGTTGTAAAGCTACACTTTTACTGCTGTAAATATTATTGGTAGAGTCAGCCAGTATTATGTTAGTAATTTGAGTGCAGGTGTCAGCACTATAGTAATATGCCCATTGTTGCAAATAAGGCCAAGCATAACCTACTACATAACCTTCAACCCAACCTGTACCACCATTTTGAGCTGAAATTGCTTCTAATACTGTATACGGAAATTTTTCCGTTCCATTTGCTTCACCACTATAAACCTGGAAGTTTTTTATTTCCCACGAACCTGCTTTGGCTGCAGTAGAAATATATTTAAAAGCTATCCGAATTTTTTGACCTGCCCAAGGTGTTAAACTTATTTTTTTAGAATTTGAAAATGTCCAGCTTCCCAGATCGAAAAATGGTGAAGTTTGAATTTGAGTCCATGTAGCTGTTGAAGGTAATCCGTCTGTATAATTGGTTGAAATCCAAACTGTAGCTTCTGTGGCAAGTGCTCCAAAATATCTTGTTACATGATCGAATGAAAAATTGGCTGCTGTCTGATTCGTCAGGTCTATTTCAGGAGAAATGAGCCAGTCTTCGTTGGCTTTGTTTGTTGAACTGACATATCCGGTCATATAAGCATAACCATTTGTAACATACCAGACCTCGTCGCCAGTGACCGAAACTTGTGAAAACCTTCCAAGATTGGCAGCAAATGGTTCAAGATAAATGAGTTCAGCATCAACCACAGCTTCACCTTTTTTTACAAGAAAGTTTTTGATTTCCCAAGTCCCTGCTTTAGTTGCTGTTGAAATGTATTTAAATGCAATACTGATTTTTTTTCCTGCATAAGCTGTCAGACTTATTTCGCCTGAACTTAAAAAATTCCAGTTTCCGGGATCTGAAAAAGGATTGGTTTTCAGTTGTTTCCATGTTGCATCGGCAGGATTACCATTTTTTGTGTAATTTTCAGATACCCATACTGTAGCTTCACTGGTTACATCGGCAAAGTAACGCGGAACATGATCGAACGTAAGCCTCGCGTTATCAGTACTTGTCAAATCAATTTCAGGTGAAATTAACCAGTCCACATTAGCTTTATTAACTCCTCCTACATAACCTGTGATAATTGCATAACCCGAAGAATTATATGCCCATGTTTCATCACCGGATTCACTGAACTGAATAAAATTACCAAGTCCTAATTCAAATGTTTCCGAAAGGATTATGTCGCTTCCGTTGTCAGGATTAATATTGAATGCCGATTCATCAAGATTTGAACATGATGAAATGAATAGTACGGCCATAATAAGCATGCCTGCTTTTAATATATTTTTTTTCATATGTTACTTTTTTAGAATTTTATATTATATGCCGTAAAATTAATTAGCAATTTCGGCATGAAATTTTTCAAAGCCTTTTCCCAAATCTTTTAATGATCTTATAGTTAGCTGATGATAAATTTCACTCGTAACAATCGATGGATTTACGCCGGGTTTTTTATCGTTGTACCAGCCAACAATTGCGGTTATGTTTCCTCTGTTTTCAGAAGAAGGAAGTTTTGTATTAGCAAATTTAGAATATTCGCTCGTCGATACGAAAATAGAACCAGTACCATCCTGAATTTCACGCGATTGTGGATAACCAACTCCGTTTGTTGATGGTGCAAATATTAGCTCTTCTGTTTTGAGTGCTTTGGGCAAATTAAAATCAGCTCCACGTCCGGTAAAGAATGCATTTTTAATGCATACAAGTTTGTTGATTACAAATTCGCCAGCTGCCTTAATTTCTGCAATAGTCATAGTGTCAATTTTAATCAAATCCGGATTAGGCATACCGTAAGCATGTATTGCTTTCTCGGCAATTACCAAAGGAATACGACCCGGTTCTTTGCGATAAATATTTGTTTTTACAGTATCATTTTTTTGAGTTACTGTATTGAAAGTTATTGTTGTTTGTGTTGTTACTCTTTCCAAGTTATAATATAGAGTTCCAATTTGAGGCGATTGAGCATAGTTGCCAACATAAAGACCATTGCATTTTACCCATACTCTTTGCCCCAACGGATAAAGTGCTGATAAACCAGCTGCATCTATTGAAATCTTTATTGCTCGTCCTCCGGGTTCTTGAATTGTGATGTATTTATAAATATTCCCATCATTATCAGAACTTGTTACCACTCCTTTAATAATTACATCAGCATCGTTTGCTATTATGTCGGCCGTAAATAAACCGCTGTTAGTTCCGTTCCTTGTTAAATCAGTGTAAATATCAGTTTTTGTTCTGTATGTGTTTATCAGGGTTTCAATTGTTGTGTTAGCTGTAAGCGAATCACCCATAAGTCTTTCAACCGGAATTGCTTCAAAATCGGTTTGTTGACACGATATTAATGCAAAGAATATCGGTAACAATATGGTAATTTTTTTGAATGATTTCATATCTGTAAATTGAATTTTTAAAATTTGTAACATTAGAATTTATATCCGATATTTAGGAACACATTGAAGCCCCATGCATAATAATACTTATTGGGGAATTTATTCAGTGCATTCGGGTCAATTGCTTTGTCAGTTAAAGGCAAACGAGCCTGTTGAAATCCTCCGGTGATTAATTTTGTATTGTTAAGAATATTGCTTGCACTGAGGTTAAAATTTAGTGAGCGTCGGTTTTTCAGATAAATTAGTTTTCCCAATGATGCATCAAGCAAGAAACCTCCTGCAAGTTTTTCCTGTGTGCCAAGTGCTTGTTTCATCTCATCGGTTACATACAATGCCAAACTTTTTTTGGTAAAGCGGTTCGGAGCAAAATCGAGATAATTATTATCAAAGTAATTTAATGTGATATCAGCAAACCACATTTTTGGGTGGAAATAGTCTAGTGTGATATTAGCAGCAAGCTGCGGACCTGCTGCAATTTTCATGTTTTTAG
Source organism: uncultured Paludibacter sp. (assembly GCA_964508285.1). Lineage (GTDB taxonomy): Bacteria > Bacteroidota > Bacteroidia > Bacteroidales > Paludibacteraceae > Paludibacter. Next base: position 3,584 of record CAZDSY010000122.1, on the reverse strand, counting down.
TCATTACCGAATCCATTGCGTCGGCATATTTCCCGTTTTCGTAACTTTTTATACCAACTGAATTGCTTGAATAACGGTAATCAGAATAAGTTCCGGCAGCCGAAAGAGTAAAACTTGAATTTAATTTAATTTCCACACCAGCTTCCACACCAGCGTATTGTTTATTCAGTCCCGAAAGCAGGAAGTTTACAAAGGTCTGATTTTCATCGTCGTAATAGCCATATAAATCACCACTGCGATTAATTTGAGTATAAAATCCGGTTATTCTGCCGCGGAAATTTCTGTAATTAAATGAATAATTTATATCCGATGATAAAATTTGTTGATTTTCGAGTGGAACAGCTGTATCTTTTATACGTACTGAAACGTAAGCATTGTCAACTTGTGGTGCACGTGTTTCATACAAACCATTTAAATACAATCTATTGCGTCCATCAATTTTATAAGTTAAACCTCCTTTAACCGAAGGATTTGTAGTGTACCACACTTTCCCTTTGCCGTACGATTGAGCACCAACAGCTTCGGCACGGCCGTTAAGCATGTGTCCGAAACGGAAAAACTCTGTGTAAGTAAGTTTGGCCGCATAAAAAATGTCCAGCTGCGGCAAATTCCATTCGTTTTTAACGTACGCACTTAAATGTTTGATATTTACATCGTAATTATAACCAAAAATATCCCCTTTGTGAATAATTCTGTTGGGATTATTCAGATCATTTTGTATTACATTAGGATTCGATGGAAAATCTCTTTCGGCAAATTGGTCAATATCAATCCATTGATTTCCTCCCATCAAATCGTCCATGGTTTTAAAATGAATAGCTTTTGAGGCTTTGGCTTCAATTCCGGCTGATAGTTTCAGACTTTTTGAAATCTGATTGGTATAATGTGAGTTCAGAGCGAGCTCAGAAAGATTATTATGGCGGCGTTCAACAGCATATTTTGCGATACCATTCGGATTAATTTGGTTGTTTTGTGCATTCCGTCTGTAAAGTTCGTCCCAGTTAATTTGTGATACGGTATAATCTGTTTTCCACATTTCAGTAATGTTTTTGGCTAAGGTAGTGTCGGTCTGAAACGATGGTAAATAACGATAATAATCCGGACGAGGATCAGGTGCATTATAAAACGTCAGGGCTGAGTTGCTGTAAAAACTGTAATGATAACCAATACCCGTTCGAATGCGTTGCTTATCATCAATTTTAAAATCGTGCGAAAAAATCACTGTAGGATCAAAACTTTTTACTACTCGGGAATTACGCATTTTACCTTCCTGATATCCCCAATAAGAGTTATAATAAATTGACCCTGCAAGGTCGTAAACTTCCTGTGTTACTGCACTTGATTGTGCTCTTTTTGTTGGTGCCCCGAATGTTACCAATGAAAAGCTGTGTTGCGGATTTAATACTTTTTCGGCTGAGAAAAAATATCCCGCAGAATTGTAAAACGTACCATCAACCATACCCTTTTCAGACCAGCGTACAACTCCTGAAGCTGCAAAAGCCCATCCGTTTTGCATGAGTCCGGTTGCGTAAGTTGCCTGTGCCCGCAGTTTGTAAGAACGGTTTGAATAAGCCACGCTTGCTTTAGTGCCTGCAGCGTAGTTTGTAGCACGCGTGTTAATGTTTGTTGTAGAACCAATGTTTCCATAACTGAAAGTATTAGTCATCAATCCGTTTACTTCTTCGCGGTTACGCATCGCATCATTCAATCCTCCAAGCCCTGAATAATTAAATACACCTCTCTCGAGCGAGTTAAAATGAACACCATTTATATATGTTGTTTCGTACGTGTTATCATAGCCTCGCATTTGAAAACGCATCGGGCTGAATGAATAACTGGTTTGGGAAGTATATACATCTCTTGAATTCAGTGCGCCGGAAATATTCTGTATGCGACTGTCATCATCCACCAGTTGATTTTCACTTAATTGTAATACAACTTCCTGTTTTGTATCGGTTTGAACATCCGGACGGAGCAGGAAAGTTCCAGCATCGTTTTCTGTGTTGGCTTTAATGTTAATTAATTTTATTTGAGTAAGGTATCCTGTGCGAATTAAGCTTAACTCTTCATTCCCGGCTTCAATATATGAAAAACTGAATTCGCCTTCGGCATTGGTTTGTGTAGATATATTCTGTTTCAGTAATGTTACTCTAACACCTGGTAATGGATTATTGGTATCCGACGTTTTTACAATTCCTTTCAAAATTGTTTGTGACCATAAGTTTGAAAAGCCTATGGTCAATAAAAATAAAAGAAAAGAAATTTTTCTCATAAATATTTGTGCTAAATTTAAATTGTTTTTTATTTGCGAAAAAAGGACGCTAATATACAGAAAAATTGAATAAGTATTATCATTTTTTTTATAAATACCCATTTTACTTTGGGAATAATTAATAATTAAAATTTTTTCTCTTGGTTGCTTGGACTAAAACATCTGATATTAACATAATTATCTGTTCTATAAATTCATTTGTTTGTTTCTGTATTACATTATATTTTTTTCATTTTTTTGTTTCACAATTTTTTAGCACTTTTGTTGTTTAATTTTTTATATACGATTTTATATCAAATAATATTATGAATAAACTGATTTATAGTGTTTTAACATTATTTTTGGTGATAATTTTTACCTTTTCCTGTAAAAGCGGAAAAAACATCGACCAAGCAAATAAACTTCCTGAAAACGTAAAGTTAAATCTGAATTGTATAGCTTTTTATAATCTCGAAAACCTTTTTGATACAATTAATCAACAAAATAATGACGAGGAGTTTCTTCCTAACGGTGCAATGAAATGGAATACCCTCAAATATACTTCTAAGTTGAAGAATATGTCTTACGCTATTTCTCAACTTGGTTTGGAATACTCATCGGTTGGAGCTTCGATTATTGGTGTTTCCGAAATCGAAAATCGAGGCGTACTTGAAGATTTAGTTAAGGAACCTTCGATTGCAAAACGTGGTTATGAAATAATACATTACGATAGTCCTGACCGACGTGGTGTGGATGTGGGCTTACTTTATAACCCACGTCATTTTATTGTTACAAACAGTAAATCGTACAGGTTGAAAACTGAAGATCCAAATTTTTTAACTCGAGATCAGTTGATGGTAAGTGGCTATTTGCAAAATGAAAAAATTCATGTTATTGTAAATCACTGGCCTTCACGTGCAGGAGGTGAAGTGGAATCGAGACCTAAGCGTAATGCAGCGGCAAAACTAACACGCTCAATCGTTGACTCACTTTTCAGGGAAGATATGAATGCTAAAATCATAGTAATGGGTGACCTTAACGATGACCCTTACAATGAAAGTACATCCGTTATTTTACGCGCCCGTAAAACTGTGGATGAAATGAACGAAACCGATTTGTATAATGTTTTCTGGCGCACGCTCGATCGTGGAATAGGATCGCTTGCTTATAACGACCAGTGGAATCTGTTCGATCAGATCATTATTTCACCCAAACTTGCAAAGGGCAATCGCTCCGAATTAACCTTTTGGCGGTCGGAAGTATTTAACCGTCCTTTCCTTACTATTCAAGAAGGACGTTATAAAGGTTCGCCTAAACGTACTCATTCTGCAGG
>CAZDSY010000121.1:6658-9460 GCA_964508285.1 uncultured Paludibacter sp. | reverse complement strand
ATCATTTAATTCTTTAATATCATTACTTTCAAAAATTTGATTATCAAATATATTAACATCATTTTCATCATCATCTTCCCAGACTTTTACAGGTTTCTGAGGTCCTTTATGTCGGTAAATTACCGCAAGTATAAAACCTGATATACTCCCTGTAAGATGTCCTTCCCATGAAATCGGATCGTTTACCTGCCAGGGAAAAACATGCCAAACCATGTTGCCATACAAAAAAGTTATGATAAGCGAAATGGCAATAAGCGGAACATGCTTACGAATTAATCCGCTGAAAAAAAGAAAAAAAGCCAATGCATATATTAAGCCGCTTGCACCAATATGCCAACTCTCTCGACCAATAATCCATAATAATACACCACTAACCAAATTTGAAAAAAACAAAATTGGAAAAGCCAGTGGTTTGTAAAAGTAAAACAAAGATACAGATAAAATAAAAAACGAAAAAATATTATTTATTAAATGCTTTAAATCCGCATGAATAAAAATATAGGTAAACACACCTGTTATGCCTTTTAAACTTCGCGGATAAATACCGGCACGATGAAAATCCAATTCCATGCCTTTTTCGAAAACAAAAGTTAGAATCATAAATACAACTACCACAGTTGGAATCAGTAAAGCATCAAATAACTGTTTTTGGTTTTCTTTTTTATTTTCGCTACTCAACATGTAATTTCGCTGATTTTTTAATCTGCAAAATTAAATATAATTATTACCAACGGAAAATCTCATAAAAAATTGCATAAAAAAAATAAATGTATTGCATTATGTAAAAACACATAAATCAAACAAAAAAACTGTAACAGTGTGATAAATTAACAGTTATAAAATAAAAAAATATATACTGCAGAATATTTAAATCTAAAAAGCTTTTTTGCTGTCAATTTATTGCATTTAATCCGAATATTTTTATAAATTTGCAAAGCGAAAGAATTCGAGGGCTGAAATTTAATAAAATTTACTCAATTCAATTAAAATCAATTTGTTTTTGGAATAAAACCCATTTAATATTATGAGTTATCTTAGTTTTAACAAAACACTGCTTATTAATCTAGAAAAGTCTTTATCAAAAGAATTACTCAGAACAAACCGAGCAGGCGCTTATAACAGCACAACACTTATTGAGTGCAATACACGCAAATATCACGGACAACTTGTAGTGCCTGTTCCTGAATTAAACGACAAAAATCACGTATTGCTCTCCTCTTTCGATGAAACAGTAATTCAGCATGGGGCTGAATTTAACTTAGGAATTCACCAATATGAGGGAAATAATTTCAGTCCGAACGGACATAAATACATAAGAGAGTTCGACTGTGAAATTATTCCCCGCACAATATATCGTGTAGGCGGAGTTATACTTTCGAAAGAAAGACTGCTCGTGCACGGTGAACCAAGAGTACTTTTCAAATATACACTTCTCGATGCACATTCGCCTACAATATTGCGTTTCAAACCATTTCTTGCTTTTAGGTGTGTTGACAGTTTAACGCATGAAAATGACCGTGCTGACACTTCTTTTGCCGATAGTTCTTATGGTATAAGCATGTGTTTATATGAAGGTTATCCAAGACTTTTCATGCAGTTTTCCAAAACCAATACGTATGCCCACAACCCTCTATGGTACAAAAATATTGAATATTACAAAGAGAGGGAAAGAGGTTATGCCAGTACCGAAGATTTGCTGGTACCTGGGTATTTCGAAATGCCAATGAAAAAAGGTGAAAGTATAATATTTTCTGCAGGCATTTCTGAAACAAAACCTCGCAGTTTGCATGATTTATGGACAAAGGAACTCGAAACACGTTTACCACGTAATGATTTTTTTAGTACCCTCAAAAATTCAGCACAGCAGTTTTATAAACGAGAGGGTGATAAAACTTATCTACTTGCCGGCTATCCATGGTTTGGTGCACGAGCAAGGGATCAGTTTGCCGCATTGCCCGGTTGTACAATTCATATCGACCGTATGGATTATTTTCTGGACACAATGAAAACAGCAGTTGAAGAAATTAGGTTGTTTTTGAATGGTGATACAAAAGGAATAAAACTACAAAACATCGATGACCCTGATGCATTATTACTGTTTATATGGGATGTACAACAGTATGCACATGAAGCAACTACAGAAGAAGCTTATAAAAAATATGGCGATATCGTTGCAGAAATTATTGCATTTATTCGAAAACAAAATCATCCTAACTTATTCCTTCATAATAACGGATTGCTTTATGTTAACGGGAAAGATAAACCTGCAACTTGGATGAATGCAATTGAAGATGGAAAACCAATTACACCTCGAACAGGTTATGTTGTAGAAATTAACGCACTTTGGTTTAATGCACTGAAATTTGCAGCTGAGTTAACTCGGTCAGCCGGCAACGAACATGCTGCCGATTTACTGGACTATCAGGCAGAGATAACACGGCAGGCTTTTGTTGAAACATTCTGGAACGGAACATATTTATACGATTATGTCGACGAAAATTATAAGGATTGGGAAGTTCGACCAAATATGATTATCGCTGTAGCATTACATTATTCACCTCTTGACAAACAAAAACAGAAATCGGTGTTAGATATTACCACCCGTGAATTACTGACTCCCAAAGGTCTGCGTACTTTAAGTCCGAAAAGTGGTTCATACAGACCGGTTTATATTGGCGGCATGCTCGAACGCGACAGAAACTATCACAACGGGCCGGTATGGCCTTTCACTTTTGGAGCATTTGCATCGGCATATCTGCACATTTATAAATATAGCGGAAAATCATTTATCGAACGTATGTT
>CAZDSY010000121.1:0-6558 GCA_964508285.1 uncultured Paludibacter sp. | reverse complement strand
CGGCATATCTGCACATTTATAAATATAGCGGAAAATCATTTATCGAACGTATGTTACTTGGCTTTGAAGCCGAAATGTCCGAACTTTGCATAGGAACACTTCCGGAACTTTTCGATGGCAACCCACCCTATAAAGGACATGGAGGAATGTCTTTTGCTATGAGTGTAGCTGAAATATTACGTACATTGGCCACTCTAAAAAAAATGGATGCTAAAATTGCAGCTGAAAATGAAAATAAAGAAACTATTCAGCTAAAATGACGATTGTTACTTTTTTTGAAAATAATAGCTGAAAAAACTAAAATAAACTACCTGATAAAATAATATATATGAAGGCATTAATGTTTGGTTGGGAGTTTCCTCCTCATATACTTGGCGGACTGGGTACTGCAAGCTACGGACTTACCAAAGGAATGGCAATGCAGCCCGATATGCAAATCACATTTGTTATACCAAAACCCCACGGCGATGAAGATCAAAGTTTCCTCAAAATTATAGGAGCCAGTTTTGTTCCTGTGGTATGGAAAGAAAACAATTGGGACTATATTAATCAAAGAATTGGCAAATTTATGCATCCCGATGAATATTTCTGGCTACGGAACGGTATTAAATACGATTTCAGAAGAATACATACAGACGATTTGGGTTGTATAAATTTTTCAGGCAGATATCCTGACAATCTCATTGAAGAAATATCAAATTATGAGGCAGTGGCAAGTGTGTTGGCGCATCAACTTGACTTCGATATAATTCATTCTCATGACTGGCTGACATATCCGGCAGGAGTATTTGCAAAACAAATCAGTGGAAAACCTTTGGTTATACACGTACATGCAACTGATTTCGATCGCAGTCGCGGACAAGTAAATCCAACAGTGTATGGTATTGAAAAACGTGGAATGGACGAGGCTGATCACATTATGACGGTGAGTAACCTTACAAGGCAAATAGTAATAGAAAAGTACCATCAAGATCCTCGAAAAGTTACGACTGTGCATAATGCAGTAGAACCACTGCCCGATGCTGATTCTTTTACCAAAACTCCCCGAAAGGATAAAGTTGTTACATTTTTAGGGCGTATCACAATGCAAAAAGGTCCGGAGTATTTTGTAGAAGCAGCACATAGAGTAATTCAGAAAACTAAAAATGTACGCTTTGTAATGGCTGGCAGTGGCGACATGATGAATGCCATGATTGAGCTTGCAGCTAAACGTGGAATTGCAAACCGATTTCATTTTACAGGTTTCCTTAAAGGACGTCAAGTACATGAAATGTTAGCTGAAAGTGATGTGTATGTTATGCCTTCGGTATCGGAACCTTTTGGAATTTCACCGCTCGAAGCCATGCAGGTAGGTACTCCAACCATTATTTCAAAACAATCGGGATGTGCTGAAATTCTAACACATGCCATAAAAACCGACTATTGGGACATTGACGCTATGGCAGATGCGATTTATTCCATTGTTAAATATCCAGCTATGTACAATAGTTTAAGAAATTTGGGTCGCGAAGAGGTAAACAATATAAAATGGTACAATGCAGGACTTAAAGTTCGGGATATTTACAACAAAGTGCTTTAAATTTCGATAATTATAATCCTTTAGTCAAACGAATACGAATAATAACATAAAATATACAGCAATATGCGAAACATTTGTTTTTATTTTCAAATACATACGCCTTTCAGGCTGAAAAGATACCGGTTTTTCGATATCGGACAGGATCATTACTATTATGATGATTTTCAAACTGAAGACAGGATACGATACATAGCGGAGCAATCGTACCTTACAGCAAATCGTACGATAAGCGAGATGATCCGCAGTTCGAACGGAAAATTTAAATGTGCTTTTTCCATATCGGGACCGGCAATTGAACAATTAGAACAATATGCCCCTGAACTTATCGACAGTTTTAAGGAGATGGCAAAAACCGGAAGTGTTGAATTTCTTGCTGAACCCTATGCTTATTCTTTAGCATCTGTATTCGATAGCGATGAATTTGAACGACAGGTAAAACAACATGCAAAAAAAATTGAAGAACTATTCGGGAAAAAACCTACAGCTTTTGTCAATTCTGAAATGATTTACTCCGACGAAATTGGTGATAAAGTGCTTAAAATGGGATATAAAACTATGCTCATTGATGAAGCAAAACATGTACTCGGTTGGAAAAGCCCGAATTATCTTTATTCAAATGCTTTTAATCCAAAACTTAAACTCATCGTTCGAAATCAAAAACTGAGCGATGATATAGCATTTAAGTTTCCACACTTGATGTTAACAGCCGAAACCTTTATTGATAATATCAGTCGGTTGCCTGAAAGTGAACATATTGTTATGCTTGGTTTTGGTTACGAAGCATTAGGAGTTACTCAACCGGCAAATACCGGAATTTTCGAATTTCTGAAAGCCTTGCCTTACCATGCGATGGAACAAAATATTTCTTTCGCTTTACCTTCGGAAATTACTAAAAAATTTGAATCTGCCGGTGCTTTATCAGTTCCTTATACAATAAGTTGGGCAGGCACAGACAAAAATCTTACGCCATGGATGGGGAATGATCTTCAAAATGAAGCACTTAATAAACTTTATGCAGTTGGAGAAAGAGTACGCATGTGTACTGACCGACCTTTACTCAGAGATTGGTTATTGCTTCAATCCACTGATAATTTCAGATATATGAGCCATAGAGACCCTTGGGGAACTAACTTCGAAAATGCTTATGATGCTTTTATGAATTACATGAACATTCTTGCTGATTTTCTTGAACGTGTAGATGCGCAATATCCAACTACAATTGATAATGAAGAATTGAATGTTTTGCTCAAAACCATTCATAATCTTGAACAAACCAACAACGAACTTCAGGAACAATTATCGAAAGCAAAATCAAAGAAAGTAAAAAAAGAAGAAGTAGAACAATAAATGTTTACAACACAGATAATACAAATCTTATTTAATAAACCGTAGTATTTACGCTACGGTTTATTTTATTTTTGGGAATCCTTTGTGCTATTTTTTTGGTCTTTTGGTTCTTTTGATCCTAAAATCCCCGGAGTTTCATCATCACAGTCCAGTGTAAGTAATCCTATTCTTTTTATAAAATAATATGCTACACCCAGTGCTAAAATTAAGATTCCAATGGCTGCTATCACGGTGCCGTCCAATTCTTCAAGTCTCAAAATAACAATTTTACGTGCCAATGCAATTATAGCAACTAGAATTACCACTTCAACATGCACAATATTATGGCGAAGATAAATTTTGATTGTTTCGAGCAATTCAATACCAATCAGGATTAATAAAAACACACCGAAGGTATCCATCAAACCATCGAGGCTGATAAGTTCTCCGTTTTTACCGATATTCTGAATTAAGAAAATTACAAGTTGTACAGTTGCCAACAACAATATTGCGGACATCATTACGATTAACACGGTAACTATCACCTTTTCGACTATCCGAGTGTACTTTTTTATGCTGTCGCTAAATTTGTCGGGTAACATAACAGTATGTTTTATAAAAATTTAAAAAGATTTTTAATTCGCCGAAATAGAATGTATTTTAATATACAAATATATATAAATTGCTGAAAATTATTCCATAAGATCATTTTAAATATTGGGATAAGTTTCCGCTTATCTGCAGCAATGAAATCTCACAGAGCTTTGTATTATACTCTGCCTGAACAAGCCTTTCCTTAGCTTCGAGCAAACTATTTTGTGCTTCGCGTAGTTGAATACCGGAAAGATCGCCTAACATATAACGATCAATAGCTATTTCGTAATTTTCAACCGCTGTATTCACATTTTCCCTTTCGAGTGCTGTAAGTTTAATATTATTCTGATATGCCATCCATATATTGGCAAAATCACCTTGTAAACTGAGAAGCAATTCATCGTATAACAAATTTTTATTTTCAATTTGAATGCGGGCATTTCGCTGTTCACGGTTTCGGTTAAAACCATCGAACAGATTATAGCCTAATGTAATACCAAAATTAGGTCCTAAATAATCCTGACGTTTGTAGCTTGCTATTTCGTAACGATTTTGGGTATAGCCGTATCCGGCGGTTAATTTCACATACGGATAATTTTTACTTTGTGCCGCTTTCAATTCAAGAATACCAAGTTTTTTTTCGTTTTCCGATATTTGTAAAAACACATTTTGCGCAAGGGTTTGTTCCCATAACAAATTTTTCGATAAAAGAGCATCGAAAACGATAGCTGTATCGGCAACTGAAATTTCAGATTCAATTTCGTTCACAGCCATAAGGCGGTTCAATTTTACGCGCGCAGTAAAAAGCACTTCGTACTGGCGAATTAGTTTCGAACTGTCGGCGTTAAAATCTACACGCGCTTGCTGCAAATCGAGTTTTGAAAGTGAACCAATATTATATCGCGCCTCAACAATGCGCAAACGCTCTTTTGAAAGTTTAACAGCCGATTTCAGATTTTGAAGCCGAATTGTCTGTTGCACAAAATTGAAATATTCCGAGGTAATATCCACCACCAGATTTTCAACTGCAAGTTTGGTATTAAGTTCTCCCGCCTGTCGTAATTCTTTTAAACGCTGATAATTCACAAACATACCAAAACCATTAAAAATTGTCCAGTTCAGATTTACGCCTGCATTCAATGTGGTATTGTTCACGCTGTTATTTACAATAGTTGCGCTTCCGTCAGCCGGAAATTGTGAAGTATTATTCGTTGTTCCGGAATAACCTGCACTTAAATCCACCGATGGTAACATTCCTGCATTTCCGGGAGTTACATTATTGTCAGAAATTTTCTGCTGATTTCTGCTGATACTAATACTGTAATTATTTTCAAGCGCAGTAGAAATAACATCTTTTAAACTCAACACATTTTGCGATTGAATAATTCCGGGAACTATTAAAAAAATTAGCACCAACAAATGTGTAATTTTGTTGAGAATGTATTTATATATTGTATGCATAATCATTATCTCAATTTTTTTTCAGAATAAACTCAAATAAGCTATTTTTTTCGATTGGTAGAAATGAGCAGATAAACCGATGGCACCAAAAATAAAGTGAGAAAAGTTGAAACTATTAATCCGCCAATTACTGAAATTCCCATGGCAATACGTCCGTTGGCACCTTCGGCGCTTGCTAAAGCTAATGGCAACAAACCGAGAACTGTTGAAAAACTTGTCATCAGAATCGGGCGTAAACGTTGCACCGCTGCTCCTCTTATGGCATCGAATTTATTCATTCCTGCTTCCTGTCGCTGGTTTGCAAATTCTACAATCAGAATTCCGTTTTTCGCTACCAAGCCAATCAGCATAATTATACCAATCTGGCTGAAAATATTCATGGTTATACCAAAAATCAGCATAAATATTAGCGCGCCTGCTACTGCAAGTGGTACTGTCATCATTACGATTATCGGATCTTTGAAACTCTCGAACTGCGCTGCCAGCACTAAATAGATAAGTACCAATGCCAGAATAAATGCAAACATCAAACTCGATGAACTTTCGCGAAATTCTTTTGAATCGCCTGCAAGCGCAGTTCGGAATGATTCATCGAGCGTTTCAGAAGCTATTTTATCCATTTCGTTGAGCGCATCGCCAATGGTAACACCCGGAGCTAAACCGGCAGAAACAGTAGCCGAACTAAAGCGATTGTAGCGATACAATTGTGGCGGCGCAACAGTTTCCTTCAATTCCACAAGATTATCCAGTTGTATCATATCACCCTGATTGTTTTTCAGATAAATCGATTTCAAATCGAGAGGCGTGTTGCGTTGCTGGCGATTGATTTCGCCCAAAATCTGATATTGTTTTCCATTCATGTAAAAATAGCCCATACGTTGCCCGCTGAGTGCATATTGCAATGTCTGCCCAATATCGCGGGTACTCACACCAAGCAATGCAGCTTTATCTCTGTCAATCTGAATACGGGTTTCAGGTTTTGTAAATTTGAGGTTTACATCTGCCATTTCAAATTTACCACTCGCATTTACTTTATCCATAAAAAGAGGAATAAACTCCCTTAATTTTTCGATATTCGGAGCCTGAAGTACATACTGAACAGGCATGGAAGCGCGTCGTCCGCCAAAAGTAGATTGTTGCTGCACAAAAGTTCGAGCTTCGGTTTGCTTACGTACCGCCGCGGTTACAGCATCGGCAACTTCCATCTGACTTCTTTTTCTGTCTTTTATATCGGGTAGCAAAATACGAATCATGCCAAAATTACTGCGAATTATAACAATGTTCGATGTACTTTCATAAGCAACAGTATCTACAATTTGATATATTTTTTCGGTATAATCGCGCACAAATTCATACGTTGCACCTTCGGGCGCTGAAGTTCTTACCGAGATATTTGATCTATCTTCGAGAGGCGCCATTTCTGAAGGTATTCCTTTCCACATAAATACTATTCCAATAATTGTGATAATAGCAATAATCAGTGCAATATACTTGTTTTTGAGGAATTTACTTAAACCATTTTCGTAGGAACTGTTCATTTTATTGAAAAAAGGTTCCGATTTCCGATACAACCAGTTGTGTTTCTCGCGGTGTTTAAG
>CAZDSY010000120.1:0-9499 GCA_964508285.1 uncultured Paludibacter sp. | reverse complement strand
ACGTAAATTTATCGCCGGGGTCGTGTTCAAGCGGGCATGATGCAACACGTTTTATAGCTTTGGCCAGCGAGATATTATCATTTGAAAGCATGGGAGAAACCGGAATTCCGGCTTTGTCATAAATTTTCCGGGTTTGGGCATTGCCATAAGAATATCCTGCCGTGTGTGTGAGTAAATGTCGTATGGTAATATCGCGTTTGGCGGGTCGGCTTGTATAAGTTGAATCTTTTTCGTTGAAAGTTTCAATAACCCGTGGATTTGAAAATTCGGGAATATATTTTTTTATAGGATCGTCGAGCAGCAGTTTACCTTCTTCCATAAGCATAAGTACGGCAGTAGCAGTAATTGCTTTGGTTTGCGAAGCCATACGGAAAATATCCGAAGTCGTGCAGGGAATTTTATTTTCGATATCGCGCCAACCGAATGCTTTGTTATGAATAATTTTTCCTTTGTGAGCCACAAAAGTTACAGCATGTGGAATTTTACCATCGCTCACTAAATTTGAAAAAACACTGTCGATACGCGCCAAACGAACTGCATCGAAAGTTTGGGGTGCTTTTTTGGCATAAATAAACTGCTGAGGTGCTTTTTGCGCATTCAGCGAGCATGTTATACTTAACAGAAGCAGTAAATGTACTATTGTTTTCATTGGTAAAAATAGAATAAATGTAAAATGAAAAATGTAAAATGTAAAATTTCATTCAGTGAGTTTGAACTCCCTGCACCCGAAACGCGAAACCGAAAACTATTCCTTTTGAATTCCCATTTCTTCAGCTATTGTGAACATTAATTTCTTTGCAGCTTCGTATTCGTTAGGAATGATACCATCAAGAATTGCATCTTTAATACGTGTTTTAATATCGCCAACAGCAGCACAGGCTGGCAGTCCGAATGTTTCCATAATTTCCGTTCCGCTTATCGGAGGCTGAAAATTGCGAACTCTGTCCTTCTCTTCAATTTCTTTGAGTTTTTGCCTTACAAGTTGGAAGTTTTCTTTGTATCGTTTTACTTTTTCAGGATTTTTCGAAGTGATATCAGCTTCACAAAGCATCATTAAACTTTCGATATCATCCCCGGCATCAAATAGCAAACGGCGGACAGCGGAGTCCGTTACTTCATCTTCGCTTAATACTATGGGACGCATGTGTAGTGATACCATTTTTTGTACAAAACGCATTTTTTCGTTTGTTGGCAATTTCATGTTCCTGAAAATTGCGGGAATCATTTTTTCGCCTACATAATTATGATTATGGAAAGTCCAGCCAAGTTTTTTATCGAATTTTTTTGTTACCGGTTTTGCAATATCGTGTAACAGTGCCGACCAACGCAACCATAAATTATCGGTATGTTGGCACAAATTGTCGAGTACGGTAAGTGTGTGATAAAAATTATCTTTATGCCCTACGCCATCTTTTGTTTCAGCACCTTTCAGCGCTACAAGTTCGGGGAAAATGAGCTGCAGCAATCCGGTTTTTTCCAAAAGAATAAAACCTGTTGATGGTTTTCGTGAAGCTATGATTTTATTTAATTCATCAGCAATGCGTTCTTTCGAAATTATGCTGATACGTTCTTTGTTACGGGCTATGGCATCAAAAGTTTCTGTTTCAAGGTAAAACCCTAATTGTGCCGCAAATCGGATGCCGCGCATCATACGTAGAGGATCGTCCGAAAATGTAATGTCCGGGTCAAGCGGTGTGCGGATGACAAAATTTTTTAAATCGGTGAGTCCGTTAAAAGGGTCAAGTAATTCACCCAGTCTGTCTTTGTTAAGACAAACAGCCAACGCGTTTATAGTGAAATCTCTACGGTTTTGATCATCTTCAAGCGTACCGTTTTCTACGATAGGTTTTCTTGATTCAGCCCGGTACGATTCACGCCTTGCGCCTACAAATTCAATCTCGAGATCTTTATATTTAATTTGAGCGGTTCCAAAATTTTTAAAAACAGAGAGTTTCCCTTTTTTCCCGAGTTTAGCTGAAACTAATCCGGCAAATTCAATCCCACTTCCAACCACCACTATATCAATGTCTTTTGATGGACGTTTCAGAAAGTAATCACGAACAAATCCCCCAATTACATAACATTCCATGCCAGTTTCGTCGGCGGTTTCTGTTATCAGTTTAAAAATCTTATCATTTAATAATTCTATCATCAATTATTTTACTAAACAATTTGCAAAAGTACAGTTTAAAATTCAAACATCAAAAGGAATAATAGATAGTAAAATTTTAACCTATCGAATGCTGATAAGTAGCCATATTAATTCTTTCAAAATAAAACGATTTTAAAAAATGTATAAAAACGGAATAAATATATTTTTTAATGAACAAAAATAGTAGATTATACGTTTATAAATTAAAATGTTAGTAGTATGGAAAATAAATTATCAACAATCAAAGTTTTCAAAGGAGGTCCCCTTTTAGTTGAAGGCGTATTCCGATTGGTTTTACCAAACGGCGAAGAAAAAGAAGTTACGAATCCGCATTTATGCCGATGTGGTTTGAGTAATAACAAGCCATTTTGCGATGGTTCGCACCGAAAAAGTGATTTCGATAAATGAAAAAAAACAATTCTGTACAAAAAGACGCTTTGGCGTCTTTTTTTGTTTAAATTTGCAACATCGAGTTAAATCATTATTATTTGTTAATCACAAGTTATATTGATTTAACTTTTACGTTTATATATGCCTAAAATTATTTTATATCTATCTTCAACATCAGAAATACTTTTATGAATAAAAAAACCAAGATATTTCTTTATTCCTTAGTAGCTTTATTAATTGTTGGTATGGCATTATATCCGGTTTTAAAAAAGCAATTTTCAAAAAAAGAAGAGTCTGTAAAGCCTCAGGCTGGTATGCAGGATAAAAAGCCTCCGCTTAATGTAAATATTAAGATTTTGAATTATGAAACTTTGAGCGATGTTTTTCGAACGAAAGGTTTGCTTCTACCTGATGAAGAAGTAAATTTATCATTTGAAACATCCGGAAAGATTACGAAAATATACTTCAAAGAAGGAACGCATGTGAGACGTGGCGAATTACTTGCAAAAATTAACGATGAACCATTGCAGGCGGAATTAAAAAAACTTGAAACTCAGTTGCCACTTGCACAGGGAAGAGTTTTCCGACAAAAATCGCTTTTGGCAAAAGATGCCGTAAGTCAGGAAGCTTATGAATCTGTCACTACCGAACTCGAAAAATTAAAAGCCGATATTGAATTGGTAAAAGCTAGGATTGCACAAACAGAACTTCGTGCTCCATTCGATGGAGTTATCGGATTGCGATTAGTAAGTGAAGGCGCTTTTGTTTCTCCAACGATACAAATTTCAAAACTTACCAGAATTTCTCCCTTGAAAATTGAGTTTTCAGTAAACGAACGCCACGCAGCTGAAATTAAAGCCGGAACCAAACTAACGTTTACACTTGAAAACGACCTGAATGAGTACAGTGCAAATGTTTATGCCGTAGAATCAAAACTCGACGAGAAAACGCTTTCACTGAAAGTTCGTGCACTTTACAACAATCCCGGCGGAAAACTTTTACCCGGACGTTCAGCCAATATTCAGATTCAACTCAGGGAAATTTCCAATGCACTAGTAATTCCTGCAATAGCCTCCATTGCCGAGATGGGTCGTGATATTGTTTACGTTTACAAAGGAGGAAAAGCTCAACTTGTAGAAATAAAAAAGGGCATTCGCAGTGCCTCATCAATACAAATAGTTGATGGATTGAATGTTGGCGATACAATCATAACAAGCGGTGTTATGCAGTTACGCGATGGAATGCATGTGGTGTTAAACAGATAAAGTTAGAGTGTTTAAGGTTTTAACTGTTTAATAAGCCAATGTGCCATTTTGCCTATGAATTACAAACAAAACTTCGATACCAGAAATTTTTCAAACTTTTGAAACTCTTGAAACTTATTATACTTGAAACCCGAAAACCGGAACCAAAACCCTAAATAATATAAAATGAACATATCAGAATTAGGCATAAAACGACCGGTATTATCAACTGTTTTTGTACTTATTATCATACTACTGGGCGTTATCGGTTATACTTATCTTGGTGTAAGGGAGTTTCCAAGTGTTGATAATCCGATAATCACGGTTCAGGTATCTTATCCCGGTGCTAATGCCGAAATTATCGAAAATCAGATTACAGAACCACTTGAGCAGAATATTAATGGTATTCCGGGCATACGTTCTCTTTCCAGCATGAGCAGCCAGGGTTCTTCACGAATAACTGTAGAATTTGAATTAAGCGTTGATCTGGAAACGGCTGCGAACGATGTACGCGATAAAGTTTCGCGCGCACAGCGTTATTTACCGCGCGATTGCGACCCTCCAACTGTTTCGAAAGCGGATGCTGATGCCAACCCGATTGTTCAGATAACTGTACAAAGCGATAAACGTTCGTTACTTGAACTTACCGAAATAGCAGAGCTAACAGTTAAGGAACGTTTGCAAACCATTCAGAATGTAAGCGCTGTTGATATTTGGGGCGAGAATAGATATTCCATGCGGCTTTGGTTAGATCCGGTAAAAATGGCTTCGTACGGAATAACTCCTATGGATGTAAAAACCGCTATCGACAAGGAAAATGTTGAACTTCCATCGGGCAGTATCGAAGGTGATAAAATTGAACTGAGCATTCGCACGCTTGGATTGATGGAGACGCCAGAAGAGTTTAATAATCTGATAATTAAAGAAGATAATTACCGGATTGTACGTTTCAGGGATATAGGACGAGCCGAACTCGACGCTGAGGACCGCAAAAACATACTGAAACGTAACGGTATGCCTATGGTGAGTACCGTCATCATTCCTCAACCGGGTGCGAACCAAATTGAAATTGCTAATGAAGTAGCTGTAAGGCTTGAGCAAATGAAAAAAGATTTACCCGAAGATGTTAAAGCTGAAATTGTTTTCGATAATACAAAATTTGTTCGTGCTTCGATAAAAGAAGTGGAGGATACAATCTTCGTGGCTTTTATTCTCGTTATTGCCATAATTTTTGTTTTTCTGCGCGACTGGCGTGTTACGCTCATTCCCGTAGTAGTTATACCGGTTTCGCTTGTAGGAGCATTTTTCGTGATGTACGTTGCCGGATTCTCGATTAATGTGCTGTCGATGCTGGCAGTTGTTTTAGCAGTAGGTTTGGTGGTTGACGATGCCATTGTGGTTACTGAAAATATTTATCAGAAAATTGAAAAAGGGATAAATCCGCTTAAAGCCGGAATAGAAGGTTCGAAAGAGATTTTCTTCGCGGTTATTTCAACTACGATTACGCTTGTTGCAGTGTTTTTTCCTATCGTTTTTCTCGAAGGAATGACCGGAAGGCTTTTTCGTGAATTCAGTATAGTAGTTTCGGGTGCAGTAATAATATCTTCGTTTGTGGCGCTTGCATTTACGCCCATGATGGCGACTAAAATACTTAAACACCGCGAGAAACACAACTGGTTGTATCGGAAATCGGAACCTTTTTTCAGTAAAATGTACAGTTCTTATGAAAACGGATTAAGTTCATTTCTCAAAATGAAATACATTTCGCTGATTATTGCCGTAGTTACAATTATCGGAATTGTGTTTATGTGGAAGGGCGTTCCTTCTGAAATGGCGCCACTTGAAGACCGATCGAACATAACTGTGAGAACTTCGGCTCCTGAAGGCGCAACTTACGAATTTGTACGCGATTATACTGAAAAAATATACGAGATTGTGGATACTGTTGCTTACGAAAGCGAATCGAACATCGCCATAATTCGTAGTAGTTTTGGTATGATACGCATATTATTACCCGATATTAAAGACAGAAAAAGAAGTCAGATGGAAGTTGCCGATGCTGTAACCGCGGCGGTACGTAAGCAAACCGAAGCTCGAACTTTTGTGCAGCAACAATCTACTTTTGGCGGACGACGCGCTTCCATGCCTGTTCAGTATGTACTTCAGGCTCCGAATATCGAAAAATTAAGGGAGTTTATTCCTCTTTTTATGGATAAAGTAAATGCGAGTGGTAAATTTGAAATGGCAGATGTAAACCTCAAATTTACAAAACCTGAAACCCGTATTCAGATTGACAGAGATAAAGCTGCATTGCTTGGTGTGAGTACCCGCGATATTGGGCAGACATTGCAATATGCACTCAGCGGGCAACGTATGGGCTATTTTTACATGAATGGAAAACAATATCAGATTTTGGGCGAAATCAATCGCCAGCAACGCAACACGCCTCTCGATTTGAAATCGATTTATCTGAAAAACAATCAGGGTGATATGATACAACTGGATAATCTTGTGGAATTGAAGGAAACTGTTGCGCCGCCACAATTGTATCGCTACAATCGCTTTAGTTCGGCTACTGTTTCTGCCGGTTTAGCTCCGGGTGTTACCATTGGCGATGCGCTCAACGAAATGGATAAAATAGCTTCTGAAACGCTCGATGAATCATTCCGAACTGCGCTTGCAGGCGATTCAAAAGAATTTCGCGAAAGTTCATCGAGTTTGATGTTTGCATTTATTCTGGCATTGGTACTTATCTATTTAGTGCTGGCAGCGCAGTTCGAGAGTTTCAAAGATCCGATAATCGTAATGATGACAGTACCACTTGCAGTAGCAGGCGCGCTAATATTTATGCTGATTTTTGGTATAACCATGAATATTTTCAGCCAGATTGGTATAATTATGCTGATTGGCTTGGTAGCGAAAAACGGAATTCTGATTGTAGAATTTGCAAACCAGCGACAGGAAGCAGGAATGAATAAATTCGATGCCATAAGAGGAGCAGCGGTGCAACGTTTACGCCCGATTCTGATGACAAGTTTTTCAACAGTTCTCGGTTTGTTGCCATTAGCTTTAGCAAGCGCCGAAGGTGCCAACGGACGTATTGCCATGGGAATTTCAGTAATTGGCGGATTAATAGTTTCAACTTTTCTCACTTTATTTTTGGTGCCATCGGTTTATCTGCTCATTTCTACCAATCGAAAAAAATAGCTTATTTGAGTTTATTCTGAAAAAAAATTGAGATAATGATTATGCATACAATATATAAATACATTCTCAACAAAATTACACATTTGTTGGTGCTAATTTTTTTAATAGTTCCCGGAATTATTCAATCGCAAAATGTGTTGAGTTTAAAAGATGTTATTTCTACTGCGCTTGAAAATAATTACAGTATTAGTATCAGCAGAAATCAGCAGAAAATTTCTGACAATAATGTAACTCCCGGAAATGCAGGAATGTTACCATCGGTGGATTTAAGTGCAGGTTATTCCGGAACAACGAATAATACTTCACAATTTCCGGCTGACGGAAGCGCAACTATTGTAAATAACAGCGTGAACAATACCACATTGAATGCAGGCGTAAATCTGAACTGGACAATTTTTAATGGTTTTGGTATGTTTGTGAATTATCAGCGTTTAAAAGAATTACGACAGGCGGGAGAACTTAATACCAAACTTGCAGTTGAAAATCTGGTGGTGGATATTACCTCGGAATATTTCAATTTTGTGCAACAGACAATTCGGCTTCAAAATCTGAAATCGGCTGTTAAACTTTCAAAAGAGCGTTTGCGCATTGTTGAGGCGCGATATAATATTGGTTCACTTTCAAAACTCGATTTGCAGCAAGCGCGTGTAGATTTTAACGCCGACAGTTCGAAACTAATTCGCCAGTACGAAGTGCTTTTTACTGCGCGCGTAAAATTGAACCGCCTTATGGCTGTGAACGAAATTGAATCTGAAATTTCAGTTGCCGATACAGCTATCGTTTTCGATGCTCTTTTATCGAAAAATTTGTTATGGGAACAAACCCTTGCGCAAAATGTGTTTTTACAAATATCGGAAAACGAAAAAAAACTAGGTATTCTTGAACTGAAAGCGGCACAAAGTAAAAATTATCCGTATGTGAAATTAACCGCCGGATATGGCTACACCCAAAATCGTTACGAAATAGCAAGCTACAGACGTCAGGATTATTTAGGACCTAATTTTGGTATTACATTAGGCTATAATCTTTTCGATGGTTTTAACCGAAACCGTGAGCAGCGAAATGCCCGCATACAAATTGAAAATAAAAATTTGTTATACAATGAATTACTTCTCAGTTTACAAGGTGATTTTGCCAATATATGGATGGCATATCAGAATAATATTAAACTTACAGCACTCGAAAGGGAAAATGTGAATACAGCGGTTGAAAATTACGAAATAGCTATTGATCGTTATATGTTAGGCGATCTTTCCGGTATTCAACTACGCGAAGCACAAAATAGTTTGCTCGAAGCTAAGGAAAGGCTTGTTCAGGCAGAGTATAATACAAAGCTCTGTGAGATTTCATTGCTGCAGATAAGCGGAAACTTATCCCAATATTTAAAATGATTTTATAGAGTAATTTTCAGCAATTTATATATATTTGTAAATAAAAAATTCATTCAATTTCAGCGAATTAAAATCTTTTTAAAATTTTATAAAACATACTGATATGTTACCCGATAAATTAAACGACAGCATAAAAAAGTACACTCGGATCGTCGAAAAAGTGATAGTTACGGTATTAATCGTGATGATGTCCGCAATATTGTTGTTGGCAACAGTACAACTTGTAATTTTGCTAATTCAAAATATAGGTAAAAATGGAGAACTTATCAACCTCGATGGTTTAATGGATACTTTCGGTGTGTTTTTATTAATCCTGATTGGTATTGAATTGCTCGAAACAATAAAAATTTATCTTCGTCATAATATTGTACATGTTGAAGTGGTAATTTTAGTCGCCATAATTGCGTTGGCACGAAAAATTGTTATTTTAAGAATTGAAGAATTGGACGGCACTGTAATAGCAGCCATTGGAATTTTAATTTTAGCACTGGGTGCAGCATATTATTTTATAAAAAGAATAGGATTACTAACAATGGACTGCGATAACGAAACTCCGGGTATTTTTGGATCAAAAGTACCCAAAGACCAAAATACCACCAAGGATTCCCAAAAATAAAATAAACCGTAGAATAAATGCTACGGTTTATTAGAAAAGATTTTTTTATGTACTGAAAAAATTTGTTATTCTACTTCTTCTTTTTTTACTTTCTTTGATTTTGCCTTCGATAATTGCTCCTGAAGTTCATTGTTCTTTAATTCAAGATTATTGATTGTTTTCAGCAAAACATTCAATTCTTCATTTTCAATATTTGTGGGATATTGTGCATCCACACGTTCAAGAAAATCACCAAGAATGTTCATGTAATTCATAAAAGCATCATAAGCATTTTCGAAATTACTTCCCCATGGATCTCTATGGCTCATATATCTGAAATAATCAGTGGATTGAAGCAATAACCAGTCTCTGAGTAAAGGTCGGTCGGTACACATTCGTACTCTTTCTCCAACTGTATATAGTTTATTAAGTGCTTCATTTTGAAGATCATTTCCTATCCATGGTGTAAGATTTTTGTCTGTGCCTGCCCAACTTATTGTATAAGGAACTGATAAAGCAC
>CAZDSY010000119.1:0-9742 GCA_964508285.1 uncultured Paludibacter sp. | reverse complement strand
TTTTTTAGAATGGTTTTGCTATAATGTATAACAAAAAATCCTATCGTTATGAAAACACAATTCCAAATTCTATCAATCGGGTTTTTATTTATTTCGCTGAATGTATTTGCACAATGGACATCGGTTTTAAATCCTTATCCATCAAACACTAAAGGTGCTGCAATTGCTGTTGACCACAACGGATTTATTTATGCAGGCGGTTCAACTTATGTAAATACCACATTGAAAGAGAACTACTACCTGGTTAAATATTCATCAACAGGCGATACTTTATGGACGCGAACTTACGATCAGGCTAATGGGTCAGACCAAATTGTAAAAGTGTTGGTGGATAAAAACAACGATGTAATTGTACTTGGTTCGTCTGCCTCGGCAGCTAACTCTGACGATATTGTTTTGCAAAAATACAACTACGCCGGAACATTACTTAATTCATATTCCTATGATGGAATAAACCACAAATCAGATAAAGCTGTAGATATTATTGCTGACGAAAAGGATGGTAACTTTTACTTCTGCGGGAAATCTTTGCTTGCTGCCTATAATGGTTATTCAGTTATTAAAACAAGTAATCAGTTAGTACGCAAATGGGCAAAAATTGAGAGCCCTCAATATGGTTCGGTACCCTTAAAAATTTCGTTTAACAGTGATTGTCAGAGAGTGGCAGTTACCGGTTATCATACCGATTGGTATAATAAATTTTCGATTGGTACTATTGTTTATGACTCAGCAGGAGTAAAGGTTTGGGATAAAGTTCACCAAAAAGTATCTGATAAATCGGCTGTTGGTTTCGACGTTAAACTAATGAGCAATGGAGATGTGTTTGTTTGTGGCTACGAAACCAATGCTACAACCAATAAATGGGAAGCGATTATGATAAAATACAACAATATTGGCGACACGCTTTGGACAAGAAAAATTCCTGCCGGAGAGGAAATGTTATCCATTTTCAAATCGATGACTTACGATAGCAATGGTAACATTTACGTAACAGGCTGGAGAGGGAATTACTCACTTACTGCAAAATACAATCAAAGTGGTTCATTGCTCTGGTTCAAAGAGCAAGCCGGGAAATATAGCAGTGCTTCAGTAGATACTTTTGAGGAATTAAAGCTTGACAATAACGGCAATCTGCTGGTTCTATCACGGGGTTATTCTGAAAATGGGGTGGTAATGGTTCTGTTAAAATATTCATCTTCAGGAGAACTTCTCTGGGTAAAAAATTCAATAGGGTCACCAACCAATCTTGAAGATCCGGTAACTCTTACCATTGACAATGCCAACAATATTTTCGTGGTTGGATGTTCGCGTAATCAGAATTATTTTTGGGATATGGTTACCGCGAAATTTACACCGAATTCCACTGGCTTGCCCAAAAATGATGTCAACCAACAATTCAAGTTCTTTCCAAATCCGGTAAAAGGAATTATTTCTTTCGAACAAAGTGAGTTCAACAGAAGTATTGAAATAATCTCAACATCAGGAAGCAGTTTGTTGAAGAAAAATTTAGCTCCTTTTGAAACATCACTTTCAGTTGAAAATTTGCCCAATGGACTTTATTTTATCAGCGTAACTTCAAATCAGAAAACCAACTTTGCAAAACTAATTATTCAAAAATAATGGTTGTTTAAAAAATTTCATATTTAAGCAAAGTCTAATGGCTTTGCTTTTTTTTAAATAATTCATTTTCCGTATCTTTGCAAACTTTTTGAAAGAAAGAGACATTCCATACCTTGTCCCTGCAAATAAAAATTAAATGTCTGATACGGACATAATAACACAAAACACAAAACACAGAACACGAAACAATGAATAACTTCAAACGCACAACCGTAACTTCCGCTTTGCCTTATGCTAATGGTCCGGTTCATATAGGTCATTTAGCAGGTGTATATGTACCTGCCGATATTTATGTTCGCTATCTTCGGCTCAAAGGCGAAGATGTTTTATTTATCGGTGGTTCCGATGAACATGGTGTGCCTATCACCATAAAAGCCAAAAAAGAAGGTGTTACTCCACAGGATATTGTAGACCGCTATCATGGAATTATTAAAAAATCGTTCGAGGATTTTGGTATTTCATTCGATGTTTATTCGCGCACCACATCGTCAACGCATCGCGAAATGGCTTCGGAAATATTTAAAACGATTAATGCAAAAGATGGTTTTGTTATTCAAAGTTCCGAACAATATTACGACCCAACCGCGCAACAATTTCTTGCCGACCGTTATATTACCGGAAAATGTCCGCATTGCGGCAACGAAAAAGCTTATGGCGACCAGTGTGAAGCCTGCGGAACTTCGCTGAATCCGACCGATTTAATCAATCCGAAATCAGCTATCAGCGGAAGCGTGCCTGTGATGAAAGAAACAAAACACTGGTACTTGCCTTTGGATAAACACGAAGCTTGGTTACGCGAGTGGATCTTGGAAAATCATAAAGAATGGAAACCGAACGTTTACGGACAATGCAAAAGCTGGCTCGATATGGGTTTGCAACCACGTGCTGTGAGTCGCGACCTCGATTGGGGAATTCCCGTGCCCGTTGAAGGCGCCGAAGGCAAAGTACTTTACGTATGGTTCGATGCTCCGATTGGTTATATTTCAAACACCAAAGAATTGCTTCCTGACACTTGGGAAAAATGGTGGAAAGACCCTGAAACCCGACTTTTACATTTTATCGGAAAAGATAATATTGTTTTCCATTGCATTGTTTTTCCTGCAATGCTGAAAGCCGAAGGTTCATTTATTTTGCCTGATAATGTTCCTGCCAATGAATTTTTAAATTTGGAAGGCGATAAAATTTCCACATCGCGCAATTGGGCGGTATGGCTGCATGAATATCTTGAAGAATTTCCCGGCAAGCAGGACGTTTTGCGTTATGTACTGACTGCAAACGCGCCCGAAACCAAGGACAATGATTTTACATGGAAAGATTTTCAGGCACGCAACAACAGCGAATTAGTAGCAATTTACGGAAACTTTATCAACCGCGCGTTGGTGCTTACTCAAAAATATTTCGAAGGCAAAGTACCTTCATTGGGCGAACTGACAGACTACGACCGTCAAACCTTGGATGAATTTACCAACGTAAAAGCCGATGTGGAAAAACTGCTCGATAATTTCCGCTTCCGCGACGCGCAAAAAGAAGCCATGAATTTGGCACGCATCGGGAACAAATATTTAGCCGATACAGAGCCTTGGAAAGTTGCAAAAACTGATATGGGGCGCGTGGAAACTATTATGCATTTGAGTTTGCAAATTGCAGCAAATCTGGCAATAGCTTTCGAACCGTTCCTGCCATTTTCGTCGGAAAAACTGCGAAATATGCTTGGGTTAAAAACGTTTGACTGGAAAGAACTTGGACGCATCGATTTATTGAAAGCCGGCGACACGCTCGGAACTCCCGAATTGCTTTTCGAGAAAATTGAAGATGCTGTCATTGAAGCGCAGGTTCAGAAATTGCTCGACACTAAGAAAGCCAACGAAGCTGCTGCCTTCAAACCCGAAGCAGTGAAAGAAAACGTGGCTTTCGATGATTTTATGAAACTCGATATTCGCGTGGCAACCGTACTCGATTGCCAAAAAGTGCCCAAAGCTGATAAACTGCTCCAGTTTAAACTTGACGATGGAATGGGCGAACGCACTATTCTTTCGGGCATTGCAGCCTATTATCCAAATCCCGAAGAACTGATTGGCACGCAGGTTTGCTTTATAGCCAACTTCGAACCAAGAAAATTACGAGGCATGATGAGTGAAGGCATGATACTTTCAGCCGAAGATGCCGATGGTAGATTGGTGCTTGTCCGACCAAGTGAAGTGGTAAAGAATGGGGTGAGTGTGAAATAACCTCAACTTTAACCCCTCACTTTGAGGAGAGGGGAACATAAGAGCATCAATCAGGACTATACGATTCACAACTTTTAATGAAAAAACTATTCTTCATTTTAAGTTGATATTTTTTAGATAATTTCTTATCTTTGCACCCTCATTTTTTGCAATTTATTGCAAAACGTGTACTTGAACACCACGTAAAAAACAAGAATATGAAACAAAACTCAAAATCACAGGAACTTTCTCATTCTCACCCTGTCAATACAGGTAATTCAGTAAACAATTCAAAACGTCAGGTTTCGGTAACTTTTATGGTTGCCGGTCTGCTTTTCACGGTTTGTTTAATCGTTGCAAACATTGTTGAGCAAAAATTAATACGCATAGGACCGATCGAAGCTACAGCCGGGCTGTTGATTTTCCCCATTTCGTACATTGTTAACGACCTAATTGCCGAGGTTTGGGGCTATCGAAAAGCCCGTCTGATTATCTGGTACGGTTTTTTTATGAATTTTCTGGCAATTACTATTTTTAAAGTTAGCATTGGGGTGCCCGGTTCTGAAAATTTCACTCATCAGGAAGCTTTTCAGCTTGTGCTTGGCAATACCATAAGGATAACCATCGCTAGTTTTATCGCCTTTCTTTTTGGTTCTTTTCTTAATGCTTACGTAATGAGCAAGATGAAAATACTGCAAAAAGGACGTTCGTTTTCCATTCGTGCCATCGTTTCTACCCTTATAGGTGAAGGAGCCGACTCGGTAGTATTTTTTATAATTGCGTTTTCCGGCGTGATTCCGACAAATGACCTGATTGTACTGATTCTTTCTCAAACCGCTATGAAAACCGGTTATGAAATCCTGGCTTTACCTCTTACTAATTATCTTGTAAAAAAAGTAAAGCAAAAAGAACAAACCGATGTTTACGACAACAACATATCATATAATCCTCTGAATTTAAAAGATTTATAAAACACTTCTTTATATTTTCCAAAGTTTCTGAACATTGGAAAAGTTTATAGAATTTGGAATCGGTTTTTCCTTCTACAGATATTATCCTTTATATTTTCAAAAAAAACATTAACTTTGCTTTTCAGGAAGTATTAAAAAAAGACTATCATTCTTTTTAGTACAAATTGAAAATAGTAAATTGAAAAACATGTCCGCCGTAGCGGATGTCTAAATTGTAAATATCACCATGTTCAGTTCAAACACATACATTCTCCGCCGGAAAACGCTGGCAGAGAAGATTGGTTCAGGACTTATTCTCTTCTTGGGAAACGATGAAAGTCCCATGAATTATGCCGACAATTGTTATCATTTTCGGCAGGATAGCACTTTTCTGTATTATTTTGGAATAGATTTCCCCGGTTTGGCCGCACTGATAAATGCAGATACGGGTCAGGAAATTATATTCGGAAACGATTATACCATCGATCATATTGTGTGGATGGGGCCGCAACCAACCATTGCCGACCGTGCGGAGAAATGCGGTATCAGCCATGTGTTACCAATTACAGAACTCGCAAAAATTGTTGCCGAAGCACAAAAAAGAGGCAAGGAAATACATTTTCTGCCACCTTACAGAGCTGAACATAAAATTGAGTTACAACATTTACTCGGTTTTCATCCTGCCTATTCAGTTTCAAAATCATCATTAAAACTTGTAAAAGCGGTAGTCAGTCAGCGCGAAATAAAAAGCGTTGAAGAAATTGCCGAAATTGAACGCGCTGTTGATTTGACAGTTGATATGCACGTTGCAGCTATGCAAATGGTTCGCCCCGGACTAACCGAAGCACAGGTTGCAGCGCGTGTTTACGAAATTGCTCATGCCGCCAATTGTGAAATTTCATTTCCGATTATTGCAACCATTAACGGACAAACGCTGCACAACCACTATCATGGCAATGTACTGAAAAGTGGCGATTTGTTTTTATTAGATGCCGGTGCAGAAATTGAAAGTCGTTATGCGGGCGATCTTTCAAGCACGTTTCCTGTCGATTCAAAATTCACATCGCAACAAAAACTGATTTACGAAATGAGTCTCGAAGCACATTACGCGGCAATTAATTCGCTTGAGCTGAATGCTCCCTTCCGTAATGCGCATTTGGCAGCTTGTCGCTCCATTACCGAAAACATGAAAAGCCTCGGTTTACTGAAAGGAAATACTGACGATATAATTTCGAACGGTGTACATGCATTGTTTTTGCCTTGTGGAACAGGACACATGATGGGACTTGATGTACACGACATGGAAAACCTTGGTGAAGTTTGGGTTGGTTACGATGGCGAACCCAAAAGTACACAATTCGGACTGAAATCGTTGCGATTTGCCAAACCCTTGAAACCCGGACATGTTTTCACCATTGAACCCGGAATTTATTTTATTCCAGAGCTGATGGATAAATGGCAGAGTGAAGGAAAATTCAACGATTTTGTAAATTGGAGCGAAGTACGGAAATTCCGGAATTTTGGAGGAATCCGCAACGAAGAAGATTACATGATGACCGAAAACGGCGCGCGACGTTTAGGAACGAAAGTAAAACCAAAAACGGTGGAAGAAGTTGAGACGATAAGAAACATAATTTTTTAAGTTGACAAATCTTTGTTTTTACAAATCAAACATAAAGAAAAAAACCTGACAAGTCAGTTAAAAGACTTTATCAGGCTTTTTCTATTTAAATTAGGATGTTTCTATTCCCACGGACTTCCCTGAAACTGATCATCAGCTTCATCCGCACAATATGGATTTGGATCGCCTGGAAGGCTGTTGAAAGAATTCAGCACGAGGGATATTTCATTATCAAGTTTTACTATATCTAATCGAGGAGCAAGATAAACCTTTTTATCTGCAAAATTCAGTATTTTATTTTCTATTGTTTTCATATAGTTTTCAGTTGATGTTAATGATTAATTTTTCTGGCTTATCAGCACCTTGATTCTTGCTCTTTGGTTATCATTACATATTTCCATCAGGTAAACTCCCTGTTGATTAAGTTCAAGTTTTTCACCATTAATTACTGAATTATTGCGTTGAATAAGTTTCCCTACAGCATCATAAATGCTGACTTTTGAAACTTCTGTTATTCCTTTTACAATCACATGTGTACCCTGAACTATTGCAAAAATACCATCGTTTTTAGCCTGTATAATTCCATTGGCGTTTTCAGTTGAAAGCAACACTTTGAATCGACTGCTTGTGCCTGTTTGATTTGACTCATAAACATATCCATCTGAGTTTAGCAAGTCAGTTAAAATTCCTGTTTCGGTATCTTCAAGCGTAACCTTATCTACTTTGTTCAGCAGTGATTTTTCCGAAATTCTAATGGTATATGTTCCGGTTTTCCCGGTTCTTATTTTCAAATCAACCATTTCGGTACTTTCAGGAAGCGTATTAACTGCCAATCCTGAACATGCTCCTTCGGCTTCAGTGTAAATTTGGGGAATGGCGGTATTTGAATTTAAAAACTTCATTCCATCCATATTTGTATCAAAGCTTTCGGTTGCATTTTCCTGCAAACGTATCAGTGTGTTATCCGATAAACTTCCATCACTTATTTCAATAACAATATCTTCCGGTCTGTACGCGGGAGCGCCTCCTCCACCTCCACCGCTTGAAAAATCAGTTAATCCGGTATTATCGTAAGTTAAAGTGGCATTGCTGCCACCAAATACTTGCAAGAAGAATGATGAGAACGGATTAAATCGATAAGTTGCATTGGGAGCGATAGTGCTATAAGTATTTGTTCCATATATATAATATGGTGCAAGCGATGTTGCATATTTCAGATTGAAATCAGCTGGATAAGGCGTACCAACCAGATTCCAACCATCGTTGCACGTACCGGTAGCGTCATAAGCGTAGGCTGTTTTGTTTACGCTGCAAAAATCTAATTGAGCGCCAGTGGAAGAAATAAAGTCTATTGTTTTGGG
This sequence comes from uncultured Paludibacter sp., assembly GCA_964508285.1. GTDB lineage: Bacteria > Bacteroidota > Bacteroidia > Bacteroidales > Paludibacteraceae > Paludibacter. Next base: position 1,983 of record CAZDSY010000119.1, on the reverse strand, counting down.
TACATCCAGTTTGCCTCCTGTAATAATATAACCTTTGGCTGCTTCAAATGTATGTGGATTAACACTTACAAAATATTTGCTATTTGTTGGCGATACCAACGATGCATCTGCAGCACGATTTGCGCCACTGTATTCTGCTGCAAAAAAATCTACATTAGTACCCGATTGATTCAAATCGCCCCACACAGCAGGATTTGTAGTTCCGGCAAAGAAAATGTTGCCAGAGCTAACTGCAAACGGAAAACTAATAAAATCCCACGAGCCGTCCAGAGTTCTTCGTGCAATCAGCTTAGAACTTGAACCCATTGTAACATTACTTGTACTGCCATTGCAAGCTCCAATGAGCTGTCCGGCATTTCCATCTGCATCAATATTAAACACTAATGGTGAATTAACATTGAGGGTCGTTCCGCTATTTACAGTAAGAATTCCATCTTTTTCTATAATCAATGAATCTGCATTTATTGTTAAATTGGAAGATACTGTTACGGTTGTATTATTGCTGATATATACTTTGGCGTTGTTGTATGGGGGCGATGCTATTGGAATCCATTTATTTGAATCGTCTAAATATTGCCAGATATTTGTATCTGACCAGTTTCCATCTGTAGTTGACCTCCATGCTAATGCACAGTCATTTATAGTAACTCCGGCGCCAGCAGCAGAATACTGTTCTGTTGCTGCATCTTTTGCCCAAAGATATACAGTGCCAACAGTTGTGTAACACGAAAGACCTGGAGTTGAAGATGTTGTTACCTGAGAAGTTCTTGAAGAAGATGTTCCAGTCCACCATTCATACGTAACGTTCGAATAAGAGGGCTGAAGTGTGCTCAGGTTAACTCCAGCACATTCCGAATTTGAGGTTGGAACAGGAGTTGAGGGACTACCATCGGGATTTGTACAAACAGTAACAGGAGTCGAAGTTGGGGCTGTAGCGCCAAAAGTTACACTTGATTGAACTGTTAAACTGTTATTGAAAATATCTGTTTTGGTGGTTGAAGCTCCTAAATCAATGTCAGTAAAATTTAAGTTTGGACCTATAGTTCCATTATTCATATTCGCTTTATTTTTAAGAATAAAAAAACCCATACCCACATCAGGTCCTCTTAAATTTCCATCAGATTGAATTGTTCCATTTGATGCATCAACCACATGCTGATTAAAAAATTCGGAACCAGCACCACCCATGTTCAAATTTCCGGTTAAATTTACCTTTCCGTAATTAATAAATTTCGCAGAAGAACCACCCATATCTATCTGAGATGTATTAAATGTCCCTGTATTTATAACTTTACCTCCACCTAAATTAAATTGTCCTGTATATGTTCCACAGTTTACGTAAACAGAAGTGGAAGATGTGCTGTAATTTGAAGAAACAACTAACGTACCTTCATTTTTACACTGAACTGTTCCTTGCGCAAAATTCATATTTCCGGTTACAGTCATCGATCCATTATTTTCGATCACAATAGTTTTTCCACTAACAGTTTCAAGATTTCCCGTGTTAAAAGTCCCATTGTTAACAAAATGACTTGATGCTCCCTGAAACTGTAAATTTCCAGCTTTAAATGTTGCCCCGGAATGGATGTTAATAGTTATATTCGATTGAAAATTGTAATTAGATGTAAACTCAAGTGTTCCGTAAACATCGATAGTAAATACACTATTCGCTACGGAAGATCCATTAGCTGTTTCTATTTTCAGTGTAGCATCAGTACCAATACAAATACTTCCGCCTTCACCAAAACTTACACTGTTTATTACACTTGATGTTCCTGTAGTATAACAAACCTTAGTGTTGGAAGGATACGTATAATTACTTAAATTTCCAGGATTTGTAATATCGCAATTGGTACATTGTGCATTAATTTGTTGATATAACATCATCAACAAAAATGAAATAAAAGCTATTTTTTTCATAACTGTAATTAATTCTACTTTGACAGATTAAATTACACTATATGCTGGCGTGAAATTTTAGCA
>CAZDSY010000118.1:0-9857 GCA_964508285.1 uncultured Paludibacter sp. | reverse complement strand
AAACGCATGTTGAAAGAACGATTGGTGAAAAGCAATCAGGAAGCCCTTGATAACTTAATCGAAAGTCACAAAACCTATGTTGAGCAAAGAAGAAATACTCGCACGAACAGATAAAGGCTTGAATGTATTCAAGCATTATCTGCCGTTTCCCTTTCGTGTCGGGCGTAATTTTCTCAATCCATTGTACGAAGATAAAAAAGCTTCCTGCAATGTCTATTTCGACAGAACAAACGATCAGTACAAACTGAAAGACTATGGTAACGACAACTACAGCGGGGATTGCTTCAATTTTGTTGGCAAAATACTGGGAACTGACTGCCGTCATGCAGATAGTTTCATTGAAATCCTCCAAAAAATAAATCAGGATCTAACTCTCGGTATGGAAAACCCTTCCTCCAACTCTTTTCCCTCTCCTTGGGAGGGGGTGGCCGAAGGCCGGGAGAGGTCATTGTCCCAATCGTCCTCAAAGTACTCAATAATGGAATCAGCTCCCGAACAATCCAAACCAATCAAACCGTTTTTTATTAAAGTAAAACCATTTTCTGAACTCGAATTGACGTATTGGCAGCAATACGGAATATCACTTGAAATCTTGAGAAGATACCAGGTTGTTTCCCTAAATGAATTCGCTTCTGAAAATAGCGAAGGTAAACCCTATAAGCTTACGCCATCTGATAAAGAACCAATTTTTGCTTATCAGGGGAAACGATATCTTAAACTATACCGGCCTTTTTCGACTGTTCGTTTTCAGTATGCTGGTGATTTGGGCGACAAATATTGTTTCGGTATGGAGCAACTGCCACCCAAAGGAAATATCCTTTTTATCACCGGCGGTGAAAAGGACGTTCTAAGTTTGGTCTCTAAAGGTTTTTCTGCCATATCTTTCAACAGCGAAACATCCAATATCCCACTAGGTATCATTCGAAAATTGTCATATCGTTTTAAGCATGTTGTTATTTTATACGACTGTGACAAAACAGGGTTGGAAGCATCTACCAAACACGAACAGCTATTATCTTCACTTGGAGTAAAAAGAATGGTGCTTCCTTTAAATGGAAGCAAGCAAGAAAAAGATATTTCCGATTATTTCAAACTCGGAAATACGAAGGAAGATTTTCAAAAATTGTTCATTCAATTTTTAGATACCATTTATGCCGAAACCATGGCAATACTAAAATCATGCGAAATAGATTTCACCAAACCACCAATATCAGCTGAAATGATAATTTCAATCAATAACGTCCCGCTTGGTACACAAGGCAATTTGTGCTGTATTACAGGAGGAGAGGGGACAGGCAAAAGTAATTATATCTGTGCTCTGGTTGCAGGAACCTTGAATATTGATGACGATGATATTGATACCTTAGGAACTCATATCAAAGCCAACCGACAGAATAAAGCTGTTCTGCTTTATGATACCGAACAGTCAGAGCCACAGCTATACAAAAATACCATGAACAGTCTCAAACGGGTAAAGCAGAAACATTTCCCCGAGAGCTTCAGGGCATATTGCCTCACGGGAATGTCCCGAAAGGAACGACTTCAGGCAATTATCCAAAGTATGGATAAATTCTTTTATGAATTTAGCGGAATACATTTGGTAATTATCGACGGTATTGCCGATTTAATCCATTCGGCCAACGATGAAGCTGAAAGTATCCGCATTGTGGACGAACTCTACCGACTGGCTGGAATATATCAGACTTGTATTGTCTGTGTGCTTCACTTTATCCCTAACGGGTTAAAGCTTCGCGGACACTTAGGTTCGGAGCTTCAACGAAAATCCGCCGGTATTCTCTCTATTGAAAAAGACGACCAACCTGGAGTTTCTGTCGTAAAAGTGCTGAAAGTTCGTGATGGCAGTCCGCTGGATGTACCGCTCATTCAGTTTGCATGGGATAAAAAGGAAGAAATGCACGTTTATTTGGGCGAGAAAACCAAGGAAGAGAAAGAAAAACGCAAAGAAAACGAACTCACCACCACCGCCAAAACAATCTTCGCACAAAAACGCTACTACACTTACCAGGAACTAACCGATAAACTGCAAGAATACCTGGACGTCAAAGAGCGTACCGCCAAAGGCTATATCAAATTCATGCGTGAAAAAGACATTATCCTGAAAGACCCTTCAAAAGCAAATTACTTTGTAATAGGGCATGGGTAAATATTTCTATTACTAATGTTTCTCCATTTTACAAAGTCATCATTGTCCCCATTGTCAGCATGATAGAATAAATCATTCTTGTGCCACGTAGTGGCTAAATGTGAGTAACCCCCAGTGAGTTTACGATACTGGGGGATGAACCCCTTCCTCTCACACCCCAACCCCGGACGGGGTTGAACAATCATCGCTTTTTTGAATGATATTTCATTCATTATAGATTATTCTGAAACTTAGTGAATGATTTGTCATTCATTAAACTAAATAAAAAGAGATGATTCGCAATTCGCGAATCGCAAATTACTCAACTCAATAATAAATAAATTCTCTCATTTATGATAAAAATAAACTCCATTTACTTTGTTTCCGGCAATAATATGATTTTTTTTACTTTAATATCAAAAAAACAGAGGAATTTATTGCAATATATACCGAAAAACGGTATATATCGCAATAAATTACTTTTACCCGAACGGCGCTGAACAATCATACCTTTTTTCATATTTTGGCAGCGATAATATCCGAAAATCGGTTATTATCGCTGCCATTTTATTTTAAACCCCAATTATTCCCACTTAAATTCTACTTACTTACAGTTTAGTAGAAAATACTTTCTTGAAAAAGACTCTTCGTGGAAATTATTTTCTACTAAATCCTTGAACTTTCTTTTTTGCGGAAAATATTATCTTGTTTAAAAAGTATTTGGATAGTGTGGTTGATAATCAACTAATAATTAGCAAACAGATAATGGAATAAAAAAAGCAGAATCTATTCCTTTCAAATAAAAGCCAATCAGGTATATTTTGTCGCAATTATTTGCAATATTTGCGACAAATTATCGGCAGTAACTCAAATTTACTGCTGATGATTTAGGTGAATATCAAGTGTTCTGCGTCGTTTACTTGACACTTTCTTGTTCTGATTCACTGGGTATCAATGACGCTAGAAATAAAGTGAAATCAGTAATATCGCCCTGTACGCTTGCTTTTTCTAAAGCGGCCATATATTCAGCCCTTCTTTCAACAGGAATAATGGTCCAATCATACCCACCTGATATAAGTTGCGTGTTCATTAGAAAGCGGGCAATACGTCCGTTACCGTCCATATAAGGGTGAATATATACGAAAAAGAAATGACCCAACACAGCACGAACAGAAGCTTCCGGCTCATTTTTCAACAAATCAAATAAAACAGGCATTGCATCTCTTACAGCATCGGGATTCAATGGAGTATGCATAGAGCCACGGATATATACTTGTTGAGTTCTGTATCCTGCTAAATCTGTTGGTTTGAGCAAGCCGGCCACAACACTAGGTGAAAATAGTTCCCGATACCAGGCTCTATGGTCGTCATCAACAATCTCACCTGCATTTCCACCCTCAATAACTTTCACAATACTTTCTTTTACTGCTTGAAAAGCCTGCCAATATCCTCTGGCTGCCATAGCATTCTTCTGTTCCATGTCAGAAATATTGTTTTCTGGCTCCCAACTTCCACTCCTTACTTTCTCAATCAAATCATCCGTTACCTTATAACCCTCTATTGAGAGCGAGTGATAAGCATCCAGTTTATATTGTTCGTCCAAATGCTTCATGTAAGTTTCAATATCTATAGAGACTTTAGTTGTCTTTGGGAAATTTGCCAATACCACTTCTCTCATGGTATTCCACATCAGTTTTAGTCTTACGGCATAGGGAGAAGAGGTGCGCGTATAAGCAATGGTAGTCATATCTGTAAATGGATCTTCTTCCCGGACAACATAACCTATACTTTTCATGGTGTTCATAATCTCATCCGCAATAGCTGCATTACCTATATTACGGAATGCACCGGCAAGCCTGCCTGCTTTTGTTGTCTGTCCTTTTTCAAGTAAAATAGTTAGTATATTGGATGCGTCTGGCAGAAGCGACAAACAAGTCCGCGCGCTAATACTGTCTAGCCTGAAAAAATCCGGACTACACTCAATCAAAGCTTCAGCTAAAGAATATAGATTCAACCCATATTGAGGTTCTTTTATTATTGGATTTCCAATCGAAGTCTTGATATCAAGCAAGCTGGTATTGTGAAGTAGACTTCTGACATTGTTTGTGGCTTTTGGGGAACGAATAATGGCTTGCACAGGCACAGTTCTATTTCCACTATGCAATGCCAAAGACTGTTCAGCCGTTAAACACCAGTCATTTTCAAATCGCGATTGAGCATACACAGAAATGAATTGCCAAAACGAAGTGTACCAATTAGTCGTATCTCCGGGCGTACTGTCAGGTCGAGAAGCAATATACCAGCCTTTCATCACTTCCTGAAGAAAGCCATTATCAACCAGTCGCACTAAATGAACCCTCGATAGTTCCGAAGATTTTATAATAGTATGATTATTCTCTTGTTGAAACCTCTGTAATTCCAGAAGAGAATCTGCTAATTTTTCTTGTATTGTTGCCATAATATATCCATGTATTTAAGCATTACTAACCACTTCGCCACAATTATACGTATTTACTCGTTTACGGTAATGTTCAGTTATTAGTTTTTCATGCTGCACACTTATTAGTTTTTTATAATGTGCTCTTATTAGTTTTTCATGCAAAAATAGTATATTTGATTCGAGTATACAACTATTTAGATGACGGTAAATAATCCCGCACTCTTTGTCAACATAAGAATATTTTGTTGTAGAATGGGAATATATGCAAAAATAACATTAGTTTATTATGCGTTGTGGTTAAGATAGTGGAATAGTGGATGTGAATTAAACAAAAGAAATGACGTAAAGAAAGATACCTAAAGCCAACAATCTGAATACATAATAATCACAATACAACTGCTCAACCTGTAAATTCAGACGCAAGTAAATACTGTTTAAATACCATTTAAATTGTATCAGATAGCAACTTTATGAAAAGTTTTCTGTAACTTTACACGCTAAATATTTTGTATTTAATTAGTTTAACATATTATCAATCAATGACTTATGTAGAGTTTTTTTCAAATTTAGGTTTTGACTTCAATATTGATTTGAAGTCAAAAGTTATTGATATTGAGAAAGAGGCTACTTTATCTCAAAAACTCAAAAATTCGGTTTTTTTTTATAAAAGTCCGAATAACACAAATACCTCTTTTTACCTTATTACTTCTTCGTTAGAAACGACTGAACTCGAACAGTTTAGAAAATATGTTTGGAATAAGAATGATGCGGATATAATTTTCTATTATCCTAACGAGACTGATGAAGTTGTAATGTTGTATGCAAAATATTCTCCTATAGTTTCAAATAACGACAGCATTTTAGAGTTTTTTTCAACTACTCAAAAAGATTTAGATACGATTGAAAAAATCAGGCATTGGCAGTTTGATAGTGGAGTGTTCTGGTTAAATTATTATTCGTTTGTTGATAAAGCAAAGTATAAAGGGGTTGATAAAGAATTAGTTGCTACTTTACAAGCATTAAAAGAACAATTAAGCAAATTATTAATTCGATTAATTTCCAATGACAATAAGAGAAATGAGGTTGTTCAGGCATTAATTGACAGAACCCTTTACATTAAGTATTTAGAGGACAAACATATTATTAATTCTTATTTTTTCAATCATTATTTTAAAGATGGGACTCTTAATTACGAAAAGTTACTAGAAAACAATTCTAACGCGGATATCAATAAGCTGTTTAAAATCATTCATGAGATATTTAATAATTCGCTTTTTGACCAGCCAACGATAGATGATAAGTATTTGACGAGTGAGGTACGTACACTGATAGCAAACTCTTTTAATCACAACGTAAATACAGGTCAATTAAGGTTGTTTGATTTTAGATTTGATATTTTACCTGTTGAATTTATAAGTTACATTTACGAAGTCTTTTTGTCTGAAAAACAGAAAGAAAATGGAATATACTATACTCCGAAAAAATTAGCACAATTAATTGTAGATGATGTAATAAAAGAAGATAAAATAGGTTCGATTTTAGACCCCTCGAGTGGTTCAGGAATGTTCCTTATTACAGGGTATCAAAGGCTTTTGGAAATTGCTCAGAAGCAAGGCTTGGAGCCTGAAAATAATATTGATAAAATAAGATTTAGGACAAAACTTTTGTCTGACAATATATTTGGGATCGAAAAAGAGCCAACAGCTCAGCGGTTTACTTTATTCTCTCTTTCATTACAAATTTTTATTGGGATTAATCCGTCAGATATAAAGGAGTTTATATCTAAAGAATTAGAGGATAATAAAAAAATTAACCTATTCTCGGAATTTTCATTTTTTCAGAATATAAAACACGCAAATACACTTAACACTTTAGATAGGCCTTTTGCGAATAGAAAGTTTTCTTATATAATTGGGAACCCGCCATTTTTTGAAATACCTAATACAGAAGAATTTCAAAATGAAATATCTTTTTTAAATTCTTATCAGGTTGCTATTTCTGATAATACTAAAAAAGTTGCCAAGAACATCGTAGGCAAGTCCCAAATATCTCAATGCTTTTTTTTAAAAATCAAAGACTGGAGTAATAAGAATACAAGATTTGGATTTGTTTCAAACAGCTCTAATTTTTACAATGATTATTCGGAAATTTTTCAAGAGTATTTTTATTCCCACTATGGAATTGAAAAAATTTATGAGCTGTCAAGAGTAAAAAAGATATTGTTTGAAAAGGCGAAAGAGAGTGTTGTTGCAATAATTTTTACAAATAATCTAGAAGATAACGTTATTGATTATTATCCAGTCGATTTGGGATTATTTTCAGAAAAGCCATTTGAATTACTTATAATTCAGGAAGACAAGATTGTTGATATTAAACAAACAGAACTTATCAAGACTGAAGTAAGACTGCGAGATTTCTTAATAGGGAATGAATACGACAGGAACTTATTATTAGGGCTTAAAAATAGAAGTAACTCATTCGATGATATTCTTGATGACAGTCAAAGTAATTATAGGGGGTTAGAACGCATAGAGAACCAGAGGCTTTCTAAGTATTTGGCCATTGATATACAATTATTTAATAAACTATCAACAAAGCAAAAAAATGTTTTTCATTTACAATTTGCGAATGAACGATATTTAGTAAAAGAGTATATTGAAAATCGTTCTATTCCTTATTTGTATTCTGCAAAAAAACTACACCCTTTTTGTATAGATCAAGACCTTTTTATTATACAACAGGAGATAACTAAAAATAATTTCAGAAGATTGGGTGCTGAAGAATATTTTAGCAAAAAGAAAATTTTACTAAATCGATTTGGAGATAGAATAAATGCAGCTTATGCGGAATACCCAATTGCTTATTCTACATATTTATATTGTTTAATACTAAAAGATGATAATTACTATTACTTCATAACCGCCTTGCTTAATTCTGATTTGTGTAATTATTATGTCCACCTCTTTGACAGGAAAAGAGTTGATGGTAATTATTCAAACATTGATTTATTAGCTATAAGAAACATTCCTCTCCCTAAAGAACTTGATAAAGAGCTAATAAGTAATATATCAGATATAAGTAAAGGCTTGTCCGAAGGACAGTATGAATACATTGAAAAAGAACGAGAATTGAATGAGTTGATTTATGATTTATTCGAGCTGTCATATTGGGAAAGACAAAGAGTTAAGGATTACTTTTTACCTAAGGCGAAGATTGGAAAAATGAAAAAAGCTTTAGATAGTTATAAAAATACACTAAAAGAAATAGTAGGATTTTATATTGAAAGCCCTGTAAGTATGGAAGAAACTTCGATAGACTTCCATTTAATTGTAGTAAAAATATCTTTTGGAAATAGTTCCAACACTCCTCAAGTTGCTAAAACGAAGAAGTATTTACTTAATGAGATTTTTGAGCAAAATCCTAATGCGAATTTTTTTGCAAGCCAGGAAAAGATTTTTGGGAAAGACTGTGTTTATATCATTAAGGAGGATATAAATAAAAACTGGACGGATACAAAAGCCTATGAAGATGGACAGGATATTTTAAAATACTTAATACCTAATGAGAATGGAGAGAGAATACATTAGGATTAAAAAGCCAACTCGATTACCTTTTGATATTCGTCAACTTAAAAATTTAAATGATGATTTTTGGAAAAATTGGGTCTTTTATTATTTAATTGAATTTTATCAAAACTTTGATAGTGATGAATTAAAGTCAAAAATCAAAGAAGAAAAGAAAAAGCAATATCCAAGGACTGAAAGAGAAATCGCAAAATTTGTACGCATCAAACTTAATGCAAATAAGGAATTTGGATATCACTTTACAGCTATTGGAGAGAATACCAATGATGAAGATATCGAAGGCAATTATGATATAACAATTCATAGCACTAATTGGATGAGTAAAAATTTCCACTTTGAATGCAAGAATCTAGGTTGTAGTCAAGATCTAGTAAATAAGTATGTTTGCTATAATACCTATAAGAAAGACAACAACAATGAAAATATCTTTGATGGAGGGGTCTTACGTTATTTCAATGGAAAATATGCTCAAAATATAACCTTTGGCGGAATGATTGGTTTTATATTAGACGGCGATAGTAACAATATAAAGGCAGAAATTTTAAAAAAATTAAATGAAAAATTTCAGATTTCTCCCGAAGGCGATTTAATTAGTACAAAAGATAATTCAATAGAGGAAAACCCATTCACTTTTGATAGTTTACACTCACGTCAGAATAAAGAATTTACAATACATCATTTGCTTTTTGACTTTGTCAGATAAAATTTGCCTCATTCCTGAATTATAATTTAGTTCAGTGCTTCTGTACCTACCGACGCGCTTTTACTAAGTGTGCTAATACAAAGTTTTCAAAAACCCAAGATCAGGCTTAACTTGGTCGTTTATTACGGGCAGCTCCGCAGTGCAATCACCAGCCGCCAAAAATCCCCGCCCCTCGTACCTTTGGGCTTGCACGGTCTTTTTGTCGGCTTCCGCACAATCCACCCTGCTGTTGTTTTTTTCTATCACACTTTTTTGCATAAATGAGTGCAGAGCCGAACTCGTTCAAGTTATGCCGAGCGTTGCAAAATATCACGAAGTAATTTTTGTAAAAAGCAAAAAGACGTTTGCACTCCAACCGCCACCACCGTGCTGCACTTGCGCCAGAAAAAAAACAACCCGAAGCTAAGATACATAACATGTAGTTATATGCGTTTTTTCATACTTCGTACTCCACTACGTTTCGGGGAGAATACCCTGAAAAAAGCTTATAACCAAATTATGTATAATAGCCACACAAAATCAACGCTTTACCCCGCTACGCTGCCCGAAGAGCCTCAAAATTTCCCCACCACCCATCAGTTGTGCAGAAAATAAAAAACATGTCGTTATTTGTTTGTCCATGTGCTTGCAGTATATGATTTCCATTTTCGCTCCATTCCGTTCCAAGAGCTGCGTTCGTTCCTCACGCTAGCCCATGATACTGCATTGCACTTCATTCCAATCATACACTTCAGCACCTCACGGCTTCGGGATACTGGCTCTCGATTATTTGCTTGTATAGGTCGTCTTATTCCCCTTTAGGGGTTAGGGGTTATTCCCCAAGCCCTTTTCCCACGCATTTCCAATGGTATGTTTTTCGTTTCTGCGACGAGTTTGCCCCATTAATCGCCTAAAGGCAGAGCGGAAAGTAATTACACCTAATAGGTGCGTTATTCAGGCTTCGCCAACCCGAGAACAATGCCCCGAAAACCACTTGTGTTTTTTAAT
>CAZDSY010000117.1:0-9867 GCA_964508285.1 uncultured Paludibacter sp. | reverse complement strand
GCTGCCGTTTTTTAACATCCCCGATTACAGAAATGTAGTCGGGGATTTTTTTGTTTGAAAATGCGAGTTCTGTATCCTTATAAGTATTGCATTTTGTTGAAAAAATCAGTATTCTTTTATACACTAAAAAACTAACTAAAGGAACCCTGTCGTCCTTTGAAAGAGACAGAATTAGAATTCGGTTTTTCAGCAGGGAAGGTACAAAAATAGAAACTATAACACCATTACAAGTCTGTCAATTTTATTTCCTAACTGATGTTCCAATCTAATTTACTGTAAATTTTCTTTTTGCAATTACATTATGATTTTTTTCTGCAATTTGTATAATATATAAGCCGGTGGGCAGATGAATTGTTTCTATTAAACAGGGATTTTGAGTGAATGATTTGTACATAACTTCAATACCACACAGATCGATGATTTTAATGTACAAATCATTTGAGAATATTTCCGGAGGAATTCTTAATTGAACATTTTCAACAGCGGGTTGAGGATATACCGAAATTATTTGATTGAATTCCTCATTTGCTACTCCACTAAAACATTCGGTTTTTCGTACTGTAATTTTATTTCCACTCATCCCTTCTTGTTCGAAGCAAGTGGAATTTTCAATATTCAAAATATCGACAGTTTGCGGATTGCCATTTTTGCTGAATACTACATTTATTGTCTTTATAGATGCATCGAAAGTATAGCTGTACCAGTTACCGGTTTGCTGTTGCATTTGAGCGCCCGGCCAGCTCCCAAAAATATTTCCATTGCTATTCCATGCCCAGATATTCACTCCTGATGTTCCCCAATCAGTAGGTTTAAGAAACGATACCGTTATGGGATTAGCATTGGGATCGTTTACTATAAAAATAGCAGAGTAAACAGCATCGCTTTCGTTTCCTTTATCATCTACAACCGTAAAGGTAAAACTGTCGTTTACTAAACCGGCGGTATAAACTAATTTTGAAGGGTCGATTAAAGGAACACCAATTAAATCCGATGTTGAATTGTACCTAAGTTGTCCGTATACAGGCATACTTTTAATTTTCAGATAGCCAAATGCATTCCCCAATGGGCTATAAAATGCAAAGTCCTCATAAGTAAAAGTATAACTCTCGTTTTTGAATAATGATTTTTGAATATTCTTTGAAACGGGATTGCCGGTTTGAGCAGATATAAGCGTAATTTTGTAATCACTACCTCCATTATTATCCCAAAAGTTTTCGTGTTTGATTGCAAAATTTATTTCTGCAACCGGTTGCATTGGATTGTTGAACGGTCCTAACACTATTTGCCATTCTCCATCGACAAAGTTAAACGGACTTTGAACTGCACCTCCCGAGGTAGACACAGTGCCTTGTGGCTGGTAAAAAGCAGCGGGAGTCATCCAATTGTTCACCCCCCAATGGAGTTTCGATGCGGCAGTTGCATTTTTACATCGGATAACAATATTTTGGTTCGTTGCAGGTTTTTCTGGTGTCCAACTTACATCAGGATTTGTACTTCCGCCATTATTTCCATTGCCGTTTTCGATATACACATGCTGGATAGGTGTACGGAAAATATTCCCTTTCGTATCAATGGCTTCCACATAATAATCTACCAAAGTATCTTTTAATCCGGTAATTTCGGCGTAACATAAATCAGCTTTGGCGGCAGGTTGAATGAAAAAATTCAGTTCAGGGTCGTCCGTCGGATCGGCTTTCATTGAATGACGGATCATTTCAATTTCAGACCATTCGCTCACTTCATTGCCTCCGGCATACGTTTCGTTCTGAATACTTTCGATTGGGTTCAGTCCATCGTAATCAGTACGGTATTTTAGTTTAACCGATGAAAGTCCACTAACATCGTAAGCATAAGTCCATACATGGAAATCCGAAGAATAATTAACTTTTTTATATCCTGTAGTAGGCCCAAAACCAGCACTACCGGGATTGTATGGGAAGCGTTGGGGAATAAAAACAGATGGAGATGTGCGGTCGGTACCTTGATTAGCCTGAATTACTTTTTGTGCATATTCTATGGCGATATTACCTGTAAGAGAGGCTTTTACTTCCATATCTTCGGACTTTCCGTAATACATAAATCCTGAATTGAGTCCTCCAAAATAAAAGTGCCAGGCTTTTTCGGCGTTAGTAGCTTCGATGCCACCGTCCGCAATTTTGTCGATACGCAGGTTGGAGCCTTCGAGGTCTTCGGCCATGGTTACATAATTTTCCGTAGCAGTGATAACAGCCCAGTTACGGGCATCTTCAGTCCAACCCTCGGGATTAAAACGATAATCGGGTTTGCTGTAAAGGGGCCAGAGCCAGTTTATGAACTGTGGGTGTCCCCAATCATTTTCGGCATTCACCCAAGCACCATCTTCAACCCGAACAATGTCGGAAACCGACACCGGATTATTTATTAGAAACTCCTGAATAGTTGTTGGTTTATAACCTGCATTGGCAGCTGCATGCGAAAAACTTGTTACCGCTTCGCTGTAATACGAACTTCCACCACCCCAGGCATTGTCGCCGTCGTGCGCAAGCAACACTATACTGGGTTGTGATTGATTGCTGAAAGGTTCTATTTTCGAGGCAATATCTCCTGTATTTGCACCACTGTATCCATCAACATAGCTTAAATAATTGCACATTGGCACAACATCAATAGTGAAAGCTTTTCCCGTAACAGGGTCGATATATTGTGCTTTATGCGCCTGATAACAGTAAGGTGCTGCCAGTCTGCTTCCCCGTCCATCTATGGTGGCATCGAACCAGTTCTGTCCTTTTGTTGCAACACGATCGGCTCGGTTAGGAGCATCAATATTGCCGTTAATATTGTATGGATGTTCGTAATCAGCTAAAGTACGAGCAAGATGACTGTTGGGTATCACAGACCATTCAATATTGCACTCGACAAGCGTCTTGATGATTCTTTCGGAAAATGCACATTCAGCGGGCCAGTAACCTTTGGATACAAAACCATAATATTTGTTTGCTGCATATTGATGAGCTTGAATTTGTTTTTTTAGTGTGCGTTCACTTACTAATGGCGAAAGCACGTGATCATAAGTGAAACTCACCACATCGAGTCGAGGGAAATTACCTGCTGTTTTCCACCCAATAGCTTCTTTGTACGGGTTCATCCATGAAGCTGAATATCCCCATTGATTTTTTGCTCCAAGAGAGCGAATGTTTTCCATCAGTCCGGCCGAAATGCTTAATTGTGCTCCGGCGTAAGGCAAATCGCGAATACTGTTGATAGCATTTCGGGGAGAAGTTTGGTAAGCCTGCACTCTGTCGGCTTTTGAAAAAATTTCTTCGAGATTGTTGGTAGGGTGCGATACACTACTTCCCGGATAACGGTTTTGACCACTCATTTTCAATCGGTGCGACTCTTCGGCAAATTGTTTTGTGTCTGTATTATCTTTGCTTTTATCTGCCCAGTAAACCGGTTGATCCATGTGCCATAGGTAGGTGGTGTGGACTTTTTGGGCACTTGTTTTGAAAGTGAAAATTAACAGAAAAATATAAATTGAAGAGATTTTTAATGCGAATCTTGTGATCATTTCAATATCAGAATTAATAAATTAGATGGTACAAATATAAATTAATTTTGCTACGAAGTTAAACCACACTATTAACTTATACAGATTATTATCTGCAAACGTTTGATTTTAATTTTGTTTACTTTAAGTCTTCTTTATTTTAATTTAATATGAAATTAAAGTATGCATTTGTTGCAATATTGAAAGCTATGTGTTAACTTTGAGAAAAATTAAATTCTATTATTATGGATATATCAGAATTATTAAACAGTCCGGCAGGCAAATCAATTGTTGAAAACATGTCAGCAAAACTTGGTATGGACAAGAAACAGGCAACAAAAGCAGTAAACACTGCCATCCCTGTAATTTTAGGTGGGTTAAACCGCAATGCGAAAACTCCTGAAGGAGCAGAAAGCCTGAATCGTGCACTTGAGAGTAAACACGATGGAAGTCTTCTTGATAATTTAAGTGACATACTTCAGGGGAACTCCGATGAATTGGTAAAAGATGGCGAAGGAATTCTTGGGCACGTTTTCGGTAGCGATGTAAATGTTGTTCAGCAAGGAATAGCTCAAAAAACGGGAATAAGTATGGATAAAGCCGGACCTCTTTTATCTTCGTTAGCTCCGGTAGTTATGGCTTATCTTGGCAAACAAAAGAAGCAAACCAATGCAGGTGCAGGTGGTTTAGGAGACTTGCTTGGTGGTTTACTTGGTAGTGTTGGTACTAAAAAGAAACAAAGCGGTGGTATTTTAGGTATGATTACCGGTTTGCTCGACAAAGACAAAGATGGTAGTGCTGTTGATGATATCCTCGAGATGTTGACAAAAAAATAATCAAAACTTTTCATAAGTGTAGTTCTAAAACTCATTAAGCTTCGGTTTTTATTGCCGGAGCTTTTTAATTCGATAGAAATCATTATTAGTTTTTACCAACTTTTTTACAAAAAAAGTCATAAAAATGACTACTTTTGCAGTATTGTTTAATTCAGAAATTTTGAAATTGATATGAAAAGATATTTTTTTATTCTAATCGTTATAGTAGCAATAATGAAAATGCAGGCACAGGAAGAAATAATGCTTTATCCAGATGGGTTGTCAGAAAGTAATGAACTTACTGTTAGTGAAAGTTATCGTGACAAAGAGTTTATTATGAACATCAGCACGCCCAGGATGTATTTTTTTCCTGCATTAAAAGAAGCTTCCAGTGGCACAGCAGTATTAATTTGTCCGGGTGGAGGATATTCAGGAGTTTCACAAATAAAAGAAGGACAAGAAATTGCTTACTGGTTCAACAGGCTTGGTGTAACAGCTTTTGTTTTATACTATCGTATGCCAAACGGACATCACGATATTCCTCTTAAAGATGCGCAAACTGCACTTTCGATAATTCATAGCAGAGCAAAGGAATGGAATATCAACAAAAATAAAATCGGCATTATGGGCTTCTCTGCCGGAGGTCATTTAGCATCGACAGTTGGGACACATTTTACAAACAAAATTCAACGTCCGGCTTTTATGATTCTTGCTTATCCGGTTATTAGTATGGATAAAAATATTACGCATGGAGGTTCAAGAACTAACTTGCTTGGTAAAAATCCATCGGACGAACTTGTAAGAAAATATTCAAATGAATTGCACGTTACACGTAAAACTCCCTCTACATTTCTTATACATGCACTCGATGACAAAGCTGTACCCATTGCCAATAG
Organism: uncultured Paludibacter sp.; assembly: GCA_964508285.1. Lineage (GTDB taxonomy): Bacteria > Bacteroidota > Bacteroidia > Bacteroidales > Paludibacteraceae > Paludibacter. Next base: position 4,630 of record CAZDSY010000117.1, on the reverse strand, counting down.
CGAAAACTTTTTAAAAGCTCTTCAAACCAATAAAGTGCCTGCAACGCTCATAAAATACGATGTAGGTGGCCATGGTTTCGGCATGCGAAAAAGTGGTATTCCTGCTGACAACTGGGATCAGGAACTCCTTAAGTGGTTATTGGCTCGAAAACTTATCAAATAATGTTTTCTGAATTTGCAAAAGAAGCTGTTGAACTTTTAAAAACCCTCATCAGCATACCGTCCTACAGCACAGAAGAAGCTGCAGTAGCTGATTTTCTCGAGCATTTTCTCGAGCAAAAGGGTTATGCAGTATCGCGAAAAGGGAATAATATCTGGCTAATAAGTCCGGGTTTTGATCTTTCTAAACCGGTGATTTTACTTAATTCGCATATTGACACCGTGAAGCCTGTGGCAGGATGGACAAAAGACCCACACATCCCAATTGTTGAAAACAATTGTTTATACGGACTTGGAGCGAATGATGCAGGAGCTTCGGTAGTAAGTTTGCTTTTCGCTTATTTTGCTCTTATCGAAAATTCACAGCCATATAACCTGATTTTTGCGGCAACTGCCGAAGAAGAGATTTCCGGTGCTAACGGCATTGAAAGTTTGATAAAAGAATTACCTCCGGTAAGTTTTGCCATAATTGGCGAGCCTACAGGTATGCAACCTGCAATAGCCGAACGTGGATTGATGGTACTCGATTGTACTGTATATGGAAAAGCCGGTCATGCTGCGCGTAATGAAGGTGAAAATGCTATTTATAAGGCTTTAAAAGATGTTGAATGGTTTCGCTCTTACAAGTTTCCAAAAAAATCGGAACTTTTAGGCGATGTTAAATTGTCGGTTACGCAAATAAATGCAGGTTATCAGCATAATATAATTCCCGATAAATGTACATTTGTCGTTGATGTAAGAAGCAATGAAAAATACTCGAATGAAGAACTGCTTAAAATTATTGTAGAAAATACAGATTGTGAAGTAAAAGCGCGCTCAACACGTCTTAGTTCATCATTTACACCTCCAGACCATCCATTTCTGCAAAAAGCTATAAAACTTAACCTTATTCCTTACGGTTCACCTACCTTATCTGATCAGGCACTCATTTCGTTTCCAAGCGTAAAAATTGGTCCTGGTGATTCTGCACGCTCGCATACTTCTGATGAATATATAATATTTTCAGAAATTGAGCATGCAATTGAATTATATGTAAAAATTCTTGATGGATTGGAGCTTTAAACAATTTTCTGTCATTTAACCGCAACTTTTAACACTTTAACCGCATTTTAAATTTGTATAGTACCAGGAATACTTAATTTTGTCTTGATAGTTTATAGGTTTTTAAGTATTTCCTCTTATTTTTATGTGTATAGAAAAATAAATTTCTTCATCGCTTGTGGAGTTTTTTTGATTTTGAGCATACATAATTCATTTTCTCAAACTAATATGAGTATTGTGTTATTAAATGGATCAGAAGAAAAAATTCCGCTAACTGACATTCAATATCTCCGATTTATCAACAGTGGCTTGAATGTGTTTTTAATGTCTGGTATTAATTCAGTTTACGATTTATCCCAAATTAAGAAGATTACTTTTAAAGCAATTTCAGAAACATCAAACTTAGGAGCCGAATCAGAACTTCAGGTTTTTCCGAATCCCGTAAGAAATATTTTATTTTTGAAGAATGCCAAAAAATTATCCGGTATTATTACCATTTACACCGTTGACGGCAGAAAAATATTAGAAAAAAGTAATTCGCAAAACGAAGGATTAGATGTTAGTTCGTTATCGCAAGGTGTTTATATTTTAATGTTTAACAATCAAGCGCTAAAATTCTCGAAACAATGAAGAAACCCATCCTATCATTAGCTTTGGCAGCAATTTTGGTAACGATTCTTTTGGCAGAAGAAAGATTGTATATTTTTCGAACTGATAAATCTGTCGTAAGTTATAGAGTAAGCGCAATTGACAGCATAAAGTTTGCGGATAACCAAACTGCGATACAACTTTTTTTTATCGACAAAAGCAAAATAACATACCCAGTTAATGAAATAGACAGTGTAGCTTTTGCAGCAACTACCGATACAGTAAAAGTAACTTATAATGGCAATTCTGCAATTGTACAAAACCCACTTAACGGAGCAGGAGTAGACATAACAGTAAACGGTGCCGATGTAATTGTTTTTTCTTCACTCCCCGACAATCAGGTGATATATTTATTGAATGGAAATTCCGCCGATGGAATGTTTAAAATCTACAGTGTATTTAAATTTGAATTAATACTTGGAGGATTAACACTTACCAATAACGATGGACCTGCCATAAATATACAGTCCAAAAAACGTATTGATTTCAAATTGGCAGACGGAACTATCAATGCACTTATCGATGGTTCGAGTTATGCAAGCTCAACAGAAGATCAGAAAGGAACAATTTTCAGCGAAGGACAATTAATCTTTAACGGAACAGGAACGCTTTCAGTAAAAGGAAATAAAGGTCACGCCATTTGCAGTGACGATTATATTGAAATTGAAGGTGGAAATATAACCGTTACAGGTGCCGCAAAAGATGGTATTCACTCAAAAGATCATTTTAATCTGGAAGGAGGAACATTAAACATAAACGCTACGGGCGATGCTATTGAATGTGAAACAGGAAAAATTAAAATTGAAGGTGGTTCTTTGATTTCAACTACTTCAAGTGCAGATGCAAAAGGACTTAAATGCGATAGTACTTTTACAATGACAGGAGGCTCTTTAAATTTGACTGTGAACGGTAATCAGGGCAAAGGCATAAAATCTATTGATAAAATTAATATTTCAGGTGGTAATATTACAATTAATACTTCGGGCGGTGTAGTGTTAGCCGCTCTGGGCTCAGGTTTTGAACCTTCCTATTGTACTGCTATAAAATGTGATTCAACGATCAACATTTCAGGTGCTACAATTACAATAACTGCAACTGGAACAGCCGGAAAAGGTATTTCTTCGGATAGTAACATCAATATAACCGGCGGCACAATAAAAATAACTACATCAGGGAATGGTGGAACTTATACAAATTATTTAGGCGTTACAGATGCATATGCAAGTTCGGCTATCGATACGGACGGAAACATCAATGTACAATCCGGTGAAATCAATATTATTACATCTGGAACCGGAGTAAAAGGAATATCTGCTGATGGAGCAATTACTTTTGGAAACGAGATGAACATCCCGAACATAAATATTTCCAATTCCGGCACAAAAATGCTCGTTTCAGGAACTGCTAATTACACCACGGCAGTATATGCTGAACCAAAAAACATCAAGAGTAATGGCAGTATAATAATAAATAATGGAACATTTACTTTATCGTGCACACAACAAGGTTCTGAGTTAATTGACAGCGACACCGACATTGCTGTTAACGGAGGAACCTTCACTATGACATTGGGAGGCAATCAATCCAAAGGATTTAATGCTACCGGAACAATTAATTTCAACGGGGGAACAATTGGTGTTACTGCATCGGGTGGAGTAGTGTCCGAAAATGTTACTGCTGCAACTTACGATCCCTCGTACTGTACAGCAATAAAAAGTACCGGTACAACTAATATTAATGGAAGTAATATCACTATTATGCATACCGGTGCAGCAGGGAAAGGCATTTCTGCAGATGCAGATATTAAGATACTTAGTGGCACAATAAAAATTTCCACTTCAGGAACCGGCGCAACGTATAAGAATGCATCCAATGTGACGGATTCGTATAATGCAACATGTATAACAACCGATGGTAATCTGATTATTAAAGATGGTTCAATATCATGTAGCAGCTCGGGAAGTGGAGGTAAAACCATTTCTGCTTTTGGTACAATTACACTTGGTGAAATAAATTATGTTCCCACTATAAATTTAACCACAACCGGAGCTAAATTTTTGGTTTCTGGTTCTGATTATTGTCACCCCAAAGCACTGAAAGCAGATGGAACAATTACCATAAATAATTGTGCTATGACAATTAACTCTTCCGATGATGGAATTCATTCTGAAACTTCGATAACAATTAATAATGGAGATATTACTATTATAAACTCTTTGGAAGGCATCGAAAGTAAGTATATTTACCTTAATGGAGGGACAACCAATGTAACTGCATCAAACGATGGACTCAATGCCACAATGGGACTACAAGCAGGTGGAACAGAATCAAATGACAATAGCCTTCTTTCAATTTCCGGTGGCACTCACTTTGTAAATGCCACCAATGGCGATGCAATTGACAGTAATGGAAATTTTTTGATGACAGGTGGAACCGTTTTTGCCAACGGACCAAACAGCGGAATGGAAGAGGCTGTGGATTTCAACGGTAGTTTTAATATGAATGGAGGTACTTTTATTGGCGTTGGTTCGAATTCGAATATGACAAAAGCCATGAGTACTACATCCACACAAGCAAACATGTATCTTTCAACGTCCAGTATGGTAGCGAGTACAACGTTGATGACTGTTACAATTGGTGGAGTAGCAGCAGCTTGTTTCAAACCGAAAGTCGGTGGTTATAAGTTTTTAATTTCAACTCCTCAAATGACAAAAGGCGCCGCTTATGTAGTCGAGCCTTAAAAAGCCCATTTTCGTATTATATTATTGTTGATTTGGTAAAA
>CAZDSY010000116.1:0-9954 GCA_964508285.1 uncultured Paludibacter sp. | reverse complement strand
AAATGAGTTTAATGAATTCCGCAAACAGGTTTTTGATTCCGACAAAGAGTTTCCAATGCTAATTTCAGGTGCATTTTTATTCTATAAAAGAATTTTATCAGCACAAGATGTCGATGCCTGCGTGTTTACGCCAAGTTGCTCAGTTTATATGATGGAAACGATTAAAAAACATGGTCTTATAAAAGGTATTATTGATGGTACAGACAGGTTATTGCGTTGCCATGGTTTTGCCAACCATAAACATTATGAAATATGTAAAACAACCGGAAAATTCTATGATGCACCATAAAATCTTAATTTTCATTACAATAATTCTGCTGATACCTTTAAATTTTTTACAGAGTCAGGATAGCAATATTCTGAATTATGAAAATTCAGTAAAATATGCCAATTATTTATTCGAAAACCAGATATATGATTTATCGGCTATTGAATACGAACGAATAGTTTATCTTGCACCGTCCGACACGTTGGCCAAACTTCGTCTTATACAATCCTTTCGCTTTATGAATCAGCTTGAAATAGCCGAAAAAAAACTTGATACATTTTTCCCTTGCTGTACATTCTGTTGTAATAAGGCACTTGCCACAGAAAAGTTCAGGATTTTATTTTTACAAAAACGATTTGATGAATGTAGACAATTTATTTCTGATGCTAAAAAATTAGATGAAACTTCAATTGCAGAAATGAAAACCAGTCTTTTGCTTATGCAAAACAAGTGGAGCGAAGCCAAAAAACTCACTGAAACTTACTTATCCAATAAGAAGTCAACTTTACTTTCTGAATTTAAAGATATTGCAGTAACTGGACAATCAATTCGGTATAAAAATCCCTTTTTAGCCGCAAGCTTTTCAGGAGTTATACCCGGTAGCGGAAAATTTTATACCGGAAACTGGAAAGATGGTTTGTATTCATTTTTTGTAGTTTCTGCCTTATCATACATTACCTATCGTTCGTTTGAAAAAAACGGTGCGAATCCTTATGGTTTTATATTTGGTACAGCAGCATTCAGCTTTTATACCGCGAATATTTATGGGTCATACAAAAGTGCGTTGCGATATAATAAAACAAAAAATACTGAAACAATGAAAGATGTACAAAGATTGATTTTCGAAAAACAATGATTATTGTGTCGGTATTTTTGTTGCAACTTGCATACTATCAAAAAAAATCAAACAAAAAAATAAAAGCCTGAAAGTTTAAAAACAACTCTCAGGCTTAAAATTTTTTGTTAATATTTTCATTCATTAGGTTCGTACCAATCACCATGAACTTTAATTAGTTCTACAAGCTTTTCAACAGCTTCTTCTTCCGGAATATTACGTTGAACGCATTCTTTCTTTTTATAAAGGCTTACCTTGCCCCTCCCCGCACCTACGTAACCATAATCAGCATCAGCCATTTCGCCAGGACCGTTCACAATGCAACCCATTATGCCTATTTTCAGCCCTTTAAGGTGTGAAGTTCGCGCTTTTATGCGGGCAACAACTGTTTGCAGATTAAACATTGTTCTTCCACAACTCGGACAGGATATAAATTCAGTTTTTGTGGTGCGTACTCTTGTTGCCTGCAATATACCGAATGCAACAGAGTTGACAACTTCAGCAGATATTTCACCTTCGTTGTCAATCATAATACCATCGCCAAAACCATCGATAAAGAAAACTCCTGTGTCGGCAGCAGCTTTTATCTGTAAGTCTTCATCAAAATTTTCAGCATAATTCCGGCATATAATTACAGGTGTTTTAATATTTTCATTCAAAAGAGTATGGAAAAACGCCCGCATCTCCCCCACCGGATTTACATGATCAGAATGTAGCAATACAACAATATCATTCCGATTTTTTAATAAATTTAGTATTTCAGGACTTAGGTCTTGATAAGACATTTCAACAAATTTAATTTCGGCATCGTCTTCAACAATGGTACTAGCATACTCAGGCTGATATACCGGGTATGAATCACCTTTTAAGCTTTTTACACTTCCATCAGCAAAAACATATTCCGGAACTGTTTTGTAAACAGCACTTTTTGAAGCAATTACAATAGGAACACTTTCACCGCCAATATTTCCTACTTGATGAGTTTTCCTTCTGCTGTATTCATATCGCGAAACTTTATTGCTTTCAACGGCTGATATAGGTTCGTGATTTTCTCTTTTTGAAATATAATCGACTAACTTGCGAGCTACAGGAATTTCAGCCTCAGGCTCTTCACTTAACGAAACACGAACCGTATCACCAATACCATCAGCTAGTAATGCGCCGGAACCCACCGCCGATTTTATACGACCATCTTCTCCATCACCGGCTTCGGTTACACCCAGATGCAATGGATAATACATATTGTGCTTTCCCATTTCATCTACCAGCAATCGTACGGTTTGTACCATCATAACCGTGTTTGATGTTTTCATGGAAATAACCACATCGTGGAAATTCTGCTCGCGGCAAATATTTAAAAATTCCATGCACGATTCAACCATTCCACGTGGAGTATCGCCGTAACGGTTCATCATTCGCTCGCTCAACGAACCATGATTTACACCTATTCTGATGGCAGTTTTATGTTCCTTACAAATATTCAGAAACGGGATAAAACGCGCTCTGATTTTCTGATATTCAGCTTCAAATTCTTCATCGGTATAATCAGAAATATCGCCCGGTTTAACACTTCCAACATAGTTACCGGGATTAATCCGAACTTTTTCTACTTTAGAAGCAGCAACATCAGCAGCATTGGCATTGAAATGTATATCGGCAACCAATGGAACATCACAACCTTTTTCACGCAAAATCTGATGAATTTTTCCAGCACTTTCGGCTTCTTTTACTCCTTGAGTTGTAAAACGTACAATTTCGCCACCTGCTTCAACAATGCGCAAACACTGAGCTACCGAGTTTTCGATATCGTTGGTATCGGTATTAGCCATCGACTGCACTCTTACCGGATTCTGACCGCCAAGCATAACATTACCTATGCGAATTTCGTCGGATTTACGACGTGCGTAATTAAACTGACTGAAAGAATACATATTTTTTTTGATTTTTATTTGTAGAGCAAAATTACATTTAATTTTTTGGTTGTAAACAGAAAAAACATCTAAAAATTTAAACTGAAATTACAACAAAGAAATTGAACTCCCATAATGGTTATGCTAAAAAACATATTTTGCAGGACAATGTTCGGTAAATTAACGTAACTTTGCACACCAAAACTAAAATTTATTTTTATCATGCATTTTCAACCAAAAATAGTTCATTCATTGAAAAATTACTCGAAAGAGCAATTTTACTCCGACCTTATGGCAGGTGTAATTGTAGGAATTGTTGCGCTACCACTTGCCATTGCTTTTGGTATTGCCTCTGGAGTAACTCCCGAAAAGGGTTTATTCACCGCCGTAATTGCCGGTTTTATTATTTCACTTTTGGGAGGTAGTAAAGTTCAGATTGGAGGTCCTACAGGAGCCTTTATAGTAATTGTTTATGGAATTGTACAGGAGTTTGGAGTTACGGGTCTTGCAATTGCAACAATGATTGCGGGAGTTATGCTCATTGCCATGGGCATTTTCCGACTCGGCAGTGTAATAAAATTCATTCCTTTTCCAGTAGTTGTAGGTTTTACAAGCGGTATTGCGCTCACAATTTTTACGACTCAAATTAAAGATTTGTTTGGACTGCAAACAGGGGCACTACCCGGCGATTTTATTCATAAATGGATTACTTATGGCCAATTTATAGGTACAATAAACTTTTGGGCTTTAGGTGTAGGAATTTTGTCGATTTTTATAATTATGATTACCCCAAAATTTTCAAAAAAAATTCCGGGATCGTTACTTGCAATAATTATAATTACTGTTATAGTTTATTTTTTGCGCGATAAATTCGGTATCACAAGTATCGAAACTATTGGCGACAGATTTACGATAAACGCATCGCTTCCTCACCCTGAAACTCCTACAATTAGTTTCCAAGTTATTCAGTCGTTACTGCCTACGGCATTTACAATTGCCATGTTGGGAGCAATTGAGTCATTGCTTTCAGCTACTGTGGCCGATGGTGTAACCGGTGATAAACATCACTCCAATACCGAGCTTATAGCGCAGGGAATTGCTAATGTAGTTGCCCCAATTTTTGGAGGAATTCCCGCTACCGGCGCTATTGCCCGCACCATGACTAATATTAACAATGGAGGACGAACTCCTGTTGCAGGGATAATTCACGCTATTGTGCTTTTGTTGATTATGTTGTTTTTGGGAAATCTTACCCGACATATACCAATGGCTTGTTTGGCGGGAGTTCTGATTGTTGTTTCATACAATATGAGTGAATGGCGTACATTCAAGGCATTGCTACGAAACTCAAAATCGGATGTAGCAGTTTTAATTTCTACATTTCTACTCACTGTAATCTTCGACTTGACTATAGCAATTGAAATAGGACTTTTGCTGGCAGTAATGCTTTTTTTGAAAAGAATTTCGGAAACCACTTCTATTTCAGTGTTTAAAAATGAAGTTAATGCTCCGGAATATGTCGAAGGAAATGTTGATACCGAAAAGTTATCCATACCCAAAGGTGTAGAAGTATACGAAATTGAAGGTCCTTTCTTTTTCGGGGTTGCAAGTAAGTTTGAAGAAACCATGAAACAAATTGGTGATAAACCGCTTCTTAGAATTATAAGAATGCGAAAAGTACCATTTATCGATTCTACCGGTTTACATAATCTTACAAACCTTATAAAACTTTCACAAAAAGATAAAATTCATATATTGCTTTCGGGGGTTAATCCTAAAGTTCGTGAATCACTTGAAAAAGCGAATATTGCAACTTTGCTTGGCGCGGAAAACATTTGCAGTGATATAAACGAAGCAATGGGAAAAGCAGAAACATATGTGAATGCAATTGAAAAAAAGAAAACAAAACCTCACACTATCTGAATCGGACAGATATAAAAAACCAAAAAAAGTCATTATAAATAATAATTTTCAATTAAACCACTAATAAATTTTATTATTCCGAAGCAAAATCCTATATTTGTATAATTTTTTTTGACAAAATGACCAACAGGTACGATGAGCTGATAAACGGATTCGAGCAAAGACTAAAAAAACTTATATCAGAATATAAAGTTTTGCTTGAAAAAAATCATCAACTCGAATTGAAACTTACACAAAAACAAAACGAACTTGTTGAAGCACATCATAATGTGCTTGAAATTCAAAAAAAGTACGACCATTTGATCATATCCAGAAACATGGGAGTTTCAGAGGTCGAGAGAGCCGAGTCGAAAAAAAAGATTGACAAACTGGTGCGGGAAATTGACAATTGTTTAGCTCTGCTTGAAGAATAAAGCAGCTTTATGGACGATATTTTTTTAATTCATGTACAAATCGGAGGGTTAAGAATACCTCTTCGAATTCCGCGTAAAGACGAGGAATTATATCGTAATGCCGAAAGACTTACTGTTCGATACCTTGATGAATATCAGAAGAAATACAGCAACCTTTCATACCAGGAAATACTGATTCTGGTTGCGTTTCATATGGTAGTAGCAGTTACTAAAACTGCCGCAAATGAAAATATTGAACCGCTTGCAGATAAAATTAAAGAACTGGACAACGAATTAAAACAAATATTGAACGAAAATTAAAACCCTGAAATTCAGGCTTGTATTTTTAATAAACAATTTTAAACCGCATACGTTGATAAAACTGTGTAATAGCAGTTTTTCAGTGTTATGCGTTTTTTCATTTTATGCAAACTAACGATTACTAATTAAAATACAAATATCAACCTAATAAATAAGCAAATATGTGGATAAATATAATCATCGGAATCATTGCTTTTATTGTAGGAGCAGGAGGATGCTACAGCATTTTCAGGCTTAACAATAAAAAAATGAAAAGGGAAATGGAGGCAGAAGCTGAGCTCATAAAAAAGAACAATTTGATTGAAGTAAAAGAAAAATTTATTCAACTCAAATCTGAACACGAGCAGCAAGTTCAACAGCGTAATGCCAAAATTCAGGAACGGGAAGTAAAACTACAGCAACGGGAAATGCAGTTGAACCAACGCCAAGGCGAAATTCAACGAAAAATGAACGAACTTGACGCTTTAAAGGAAACGCATGAACAACAGCTTGCAGCTCTTGAAAACAAACGCAAAGATGTTGAACTTATGCACCGGCAAGCACAGGAACAACTCGAAACCATCTCAGGACTTTCTGCCGAACAAGCTAAAGAACGACTTATTGAATCGCTAAAAGACGAAGCAAAAACCAATGCAATGTCGTACATAAACGACATTATGGAAGAAGCAAAAATGACAGCCAACAAGGAAGCTAAACGCATTGTGATTCAAAGTATTCAGCGAGTAGCAACTGAAACTGCCATTGAAAATGCTGTAACAATTTTCCATATCGAAAGCGATGAAATGAAAGGCAGAATTATCGGACGCGAAGGAAGAAATATACGTGCCCTCGAGGCTGCAACCGGTGTTGAGATTATTGTTGACGATACGCCCGAAGCCATTGTTCTTTCTGCTTTTGATCCGGTTCGGCGCGAAATTGCCCGTTTGTCGTTACATCAACTTGTAACTGATGGACGTATTCACCCTGCACGTATTGAAGAAGTAGTGAATAAAGTGCGCAAACAAATTGAAGAAGAAATAATTGAAATTGGCAAGCGCACTACTATCGACCTCGGAATTCACGGTTTACACCCCGAACTCATTCGATTGGTTGGTAAAATGAAATATCGCTCTTCGTATGGACAGAATTTGCTGCAACACTCACGTGAGGTTGCAAACCTTTGTGCAACTATGGCTTCGGAACTTGGATTGAATCCAAAAAAAGCCAAACGTGCCGGACTTTTACACGATATTGGCAAAGTACCGGATGATGAACCCGAATTGCCACACGCGGTGCTTGGTATGAGGCTTGCAGAAAAATACAAGGAAAAACCCGACATTTGCAATGCAATTGGCGCTCACCACGACGAGGTAGAAATGGAATCGCTTATAGCTCCCATCGTACAGGTTTGCGATGCCATTTCAGGTGCCCGACCGGGTGCTCGACGTGAAATTGTTGAGGCTTATATTAAACGTTTGAACGACCTTGAAAATCTTGCACTTTCGTATCCCGGAGTAGTAAAAACTTATGCTATTCAGGCAGGACGCGAATTAAGGGTAATAGTTGGAGCCGACAAACTCGATGATAAAGAAACTGAACTGCTTTCGTTTGATCTGGCGAAAAAAATTCAGGACGAAATGACTTATCCTGGTCAGGTTAAAATTACTGTAATTCGAGAAACAAGAGCTGTAAGCTACGCGAAATAAATTTCATTTTATAATTTCATGCCTAAGTGGTTGCTGAAAAAAATCAGCAACCACTTTTTCTATTTATAGAGCAAATGAATTATATTATAGATTTTATCAGTTGTTTTTATAATAATGCATACTGTATCTTTGTATCATAATCAAATTTTAAATCAATAAACATTTAAATACATAACTATTATGACAACAATAAGTAATACTCAATTTCAGGCACTGCCTTATGCATACAATGCCCTTGAACCATTTATAGATGCTCTTACAGTAGAAATTCATTACAGCCGTCATCACAAAACATATTTTGACAACTTGCAGAATGCTGTCAAAGGAACTGAAATGGAATCGTTGGATTTCGACACGCTTTTTAAAAATATCAGCAAATACCCTGTTGTTGTTCGCAATAACGGCGGTGGTTATATTAACCATGTTCTGTATTGGGAAAATATGAAACCTAATGGTGGAGGAGCACCTTCAGGAGCATTAGCCGAAGCAATAGATAAAACCTTTGGTTCATTTGATGCATTTAAAACCCAATTCTCCGATGCCGGAAAAACCCGTTTTGGTAGCGGTTGGGCATGGTTAAGCGTAGATGCAGAAGGTAAACTTTTTGTAAGTTCTACTCCAAATCAGGATAATCCCCTGATGGATGTAGCTGAAAAACAAGGCACCCCAATTTTGGGGATGGATGTGTGGGAACATGCTTACTACCTCAAATATCAGAATAAACGTCCGGACTATATTGAAGCATTTTTCAACGTTGTAAATTGGGAAGAAGTAAGTAAAAGATACCTTGCATTAGTTAAATAAAAAAATTTCCTGTTCCGATCAGGGTTAGTTCAAATAATAAGTGATGGAAAAGAATCGTTACATTGATAGCGGTTCTTTTTTTCTTCATAGCTGGATTTCGGTATAATTTTTGATAATTCGATTTATTAGTAATTATTTTCTGAATTACTGAAATTAATGTATTTTTGCATCGGTTTGAAATTAAAAATTTAAACTGTACTTTCGGGGCTGCTTGGTTTTGACAGCAAGCAGAAAGGGTAAGTAAGCATGTCGGGCTTTGAGGAGTCAGCCCGTTAACAAAAGGATCTCAAACAATTAACTGGCGAAACAAATTACGCTCTTGCTGCTTAATCGAAGTATAGTAGATTCGAGCTTTATCCGGACACAAGGTGACTGGACGAGACATCTCCCAAAGGCCGTGGCTTCGAGGCTAATGAACAGGAGGTGCAGCTAAATCGAAGATAGTCCCGACTGGCCTCGCATTCGGGATGAAAACAAAGAGGATAAGGTGCGGATTGGTTGCTTCGGTCTTGTTCGCACACGAAAATCAAGGCGAAGATAAACATGTAGAAAGCTTATTATTTCCTTGTTTGGACGAGGGTTCGACTCCCTCCAGCTCCACAAAAACTATTTCAATTTAGAGTAAAAGCCTGTAATATCAATGATTTCCAGGCTTTTATGTTTTTACAGAATAGCAAAATATTCAATTACTATCAATCCTTTCACACCGAATTAGGTTTATTTGAAATACGTATGTCAAATAATTTGTATCAACTAATGATTTTAACATTTTCAGATTATTTTGTTAAAAACAAGTAAGCTAATGTGTCATTAACCAATAATACATTGATTTTACCATTCTAAAACAGTATCTTTGTGAACTTTAAATGCAAATTTACTTCTTCAAATGAACACTCGTTTTAAAACCGCAGTTATTTTACTTTTATTTGCCACTTTATCAGGTGTTTATGCTCAAAAAATTGGTATCGAACTTGGCTACTTGAATCCGCTTCGTACAGGAACTGCTGAAAGTTCAACTAACTTCAAAGGAATTCGGGTGGGAGGTACAGTGGCTTTCGACCTTAAATATAATTTCAGTCTGCTAACAGGAGCGCTTTATCAGGTTGTTTATGCTGATAAAATTCAGAATTATACTGCGGGCGATTCGGTAAGGTATAGCACTTGGGGACATTCTATTGATGTACCTTTGCGTATACAATACACCTATCAGATAGCCAATTACCTGAAAGTATTCGGGTTTGCAGGCCCAAATATCAATATCGGACTTGCCCAGCCTCAGAAAATAACCGCTTCATTTGCTCCTGAATCCGTATTAGGAACTTTAACAGGAATTGAATCAGGAAATTACGATCTTTACAAAAGAGCGCTAATTCATCGTATGAATTTTCAACTTGGAGCTGGTGGAGGTATTCAATATAGAAATTATCAACTAAAGGCAGGTTACGATTTTGGTATTCACAGTATTAACGCAGTTGATACAGGTAGCTTGAGGCAAGGTGGCTGGTACGTATCTCTGTCATATCAGTTTTAAATTTAAAAATCTCACAGAATCACAATTTTTTAATCTGATTAATCAACGAATTTCTATAACAATATTGCAAAATAATCAAACTAAGCTAATCATTAATGCTGATTAGCTTTTTTTGTGATTATATTCAGATTTTCTGTTTTTTAGCATCATATTTTATAATTAATTTTGCAGCAAATATCTTACGATAAATCAGCTTAATAGTACGATGCAACTTTATAAAGTATTTTTAGAAAATCCGGTGATTTGCACCGACAGTCGCAACTGCCCTGAAGGTTCAATTTTCTT
>CAZDSY010000115.1:0-9962 GCA_964508285.1 uncultured Paludibacter sp. | reverse complement strand
CCTTTTAAGCGTAGTCCGCAACTATCTTGTTTAATTATTGTAGAATTATCAACAATTGTGAAACTACACATTACGTACTCTTCATTTTGCTGATTACGGTCATAGTACGTGAGGAATTTATTCCATTCATCAGTAGTAATTTCAATCAAAATTTCAGGAAAAGCATCTATGTCGAATAATTTTATGATTGGTTGCGGTTTAACAACAACTACTGAAGTATCTTTATTGTCGGGTTTGTTTTCAGGATTCACTAATTCATTATCGCACGATGGAAATGCAAATACAAACATTATCAATATTATATCTTTAACTATTGATAAAAAAATGCAAGGAATTTTGTTAGAAATTTTTGTTTGATAATGCATTATAATTCAGTATTATAAAACTACGGAATAATCATTTGAATTCCACCGGAGATTATTTCAATAGAAAAAGTTCCTTCTGAATGAACTAAAATTCCATCAGCTTCAAAACATGTGTTTTGTTCTAAATTAATGTCGATTTTTGTGATTCAGAATGATTCAATTACCGGGTGTTCCAATAATTTTCCATTAAACAACATGGTTAGCGCTTTAAGAATATCGGCAAATGTTGGTTTATCTGCAGCCATGCCATCTAAAAAGCCATCATTAGGCAGTGCTTTGGGGTTTTGTTTCATACCTCCGCCACTGTAACAGCCATTTGCAATATTCATGGTAAACAAATTTTTACGGCTCTTTTTATCATTAAATTTCAATTCTGTTTTTGATGCTTTATAAGTGAAAACAGCACTTAATAAGGCAAATAAATATAAAAAAGAATGACTTCCAAAATAACGCCTTAAATGATTCGTAATTTTTACCACAGCTGCATCGAGTCCGAAACCTACTGAGTTGATAAAATATTGTGAGAATATTTGTCCTTCAAGACTATAATTTACTCTACCTATGTCAATTAATTGTGTTTTTTGTTTTAGAAAAACCTCAGTAGAATATTTATAATCTCTGTTTAGACCCCAAAAACGCGCCCAGTCGTTACCGGTTCCTCGCGGAATTATCGCAAATTTCATCTCTGAAGTGTTTGGAGAGTTTGTTCCAAAAATTCCGTTAATCACTTCACTTATGGTACCATCACCACCTACAACAAGAAAATTTCTGAAGTTCTGACTTACGAAACGAGCTGCAATCAATTTTGCATGTCCGGCAAAACGTGTGAACTGATATTCGTAAAGAATTCCGGATTTTGTGAGATTTTCAAATAAATATTTGATTTGCTGACGGAATTTTTTCTTTCCTGATTTTGGGTTAATTATCAGCGCCCAACGTTCTGCTTGCTCATTCATTTAGCTATGTGCTTTTATTGATACATCTTGTTTATCAGCAATAAATCAACTATTGTAAGTGCAGCCATTGCTTCTACTACCGGCACGGCTCTTGGTAATACGCATGGATCGTGACGGCCGCGAGCTTTTAATTGTACTTCGTTTGCATCTTTATTTACGGTATTTTGCTGCATCGATATTGTTGCTACCGGTTTGAATAATACTCTGAAATAAATATCTTCACCATTGCTGATTCCACCTTGAATTCCACCTGAATTATTTGTACGGGTTTTTATTTTTCCGTTTATGCTTGTAAAAGCATCGTTCATTTCTGAACCTTTAAGCGCAACTCCCCGAAATCCTGCCCCATAATCAAAACCGTGTGTTGCATTGACACTCAGCATAGCTTGTGCTAGTCGTGCCTGAAGTTTGTCGAAAATTGGTTCACCTGTACCTACAGTCATTCCTTTTATTACACATGAAATTATCCCACCGGTAGAGTCTCCGGCTTTTTTCAATTCTTCGATATAAGCAATCATTCTTTTTGCCGTTTCCTGTTCAGGACATCGAACGATATTTTTTTCGATATCAGAAAAATTCAAATTTTCATAAGTTTCCTTTAAGGCAATTGGACCTACTTGTGAAGTGTAAGCAGTAATTGAAATTCCATGCTTTTTTAATACTAATTTTGCAATTGCTCCGGCTACTACGCGTGAAGCGGTTTCGCGCGCTGAACTTCTTCCTCCACCGCGATAATCGCGAATTCCGTATTTTTGCTCATAAACATAGTCGGCGTGCGAGGGTCGGTAAACATCTTTAAGGTGATCGTAATCACTGCTGTGTTGATTCTGATTGTAAATTACAAATGCAATGGGTGTACCTGTTGTTTTCCCTTCAAAAATTCCAGATAGAAATTCTACTTTGTCCTCTTCTTTTCGGGGAGTTGTGATTGAAGATTGTCCGGGTTTACGTCGGTCAAGTTCTCCTTGAATGAAATCCATGTCGAGTGTAATACCCGGTGGACAACCATCCACAATACCTCCAATAGCTTTACCGTGTGATTCTCCAAACGATGTAAATGTGAAAATTTTTCCTGTAATGTTCGACATTTTTCTTTTGAATTTGATTCGTTTTTATAAAATAACTAACAAAGATAGGTTTTTTTTCTCAAGTTTTTACAAATAGAAAAACGGATATACAATCATAATACTGCATACCCGTTTAGATTTTAATTGTGAGAGATCAATACAGCATATTATTTACAACCACATCCACAGCAGTCGTCTTCATATTCATCTCCAGCACCACAACCACAACTACCATCTCCGCAACTTCCTGAATTGCAGCCACCACTACCGCAACCACAACCGCCACCATACAATGCAGCAAGTTCGTCTTCAGTTGTGTCTCTTACTTCGAGTATTGAACCTTTAAAATGTAGATTTTCTCCTGCAAGCGGATGATTCAGATCAACTTTTACGTGAGTGTCAGTTATTGTTACGATTTGGGCATTAATCCTGTGTCCTTCCGAATCCATCAACGGAACTACATTTCCGGCATAAATTACTGTTTCGTCAAATTTACCATCTATTTCAAAAATTGAACGTTCCAAGTCGATCACATTTTCATCTTCGTATGGACCATAAGCATCTTCATTCTGAATAGTAAATTCAAAATTGTCGCCAACCGATAGTCCAAAGAGGTTTTCTTCAAATTTTGGGAGCATCATTCCTACACCATATACGAAACTTAAAGGTTTTTCGGCTGTTGCGCGTTCCATTAACTGACGTTCGCCACCGTTTTTGCCATCTACAAATAATTCGTATTCGGCTGAAACTGATTTGTTTGCTGTAATTTTCATTTTTATCTGTTTTGTTTAATAAGAAGTTTGCTTGTTTTTATTGAAAATATATTTGAAATGTTTTCAAAAATATTTTTGCAAAGATAATATTATTAGTTCAAATGTTTTTGTACCCTGGTTTGTTCACTCATCATTTAAAAAAATCTCAAAAATTAATACCAGGTTATACTGTTTCCTCCGTACTCGCTGCGTTTATCATATTTCAAATCAGATAGCATGCTTGAATTCACTCCGATATGAAAACTGTATGATTTATATGTGCCGAACGGTACTATATTGGCAGACATGCTCCAACAATGCAAATTACGATTCACATTCATTCCAAAATAAGTAAATTGTTTAGTCTTGAAATCGTATGTTGAATTGGCGTTAATACTCCATTTTTGGGTCAGATTCAAATTGCCGCTGAAACTCAAATTGTGAGTAAATCCCATATCATAATCCATTTTGGCTTTATTAAAAACTGTATTTCCATAACGAACAGTATAATTGATATTTATGCTCCAGGGAATATTTATTTTTTCGTATCCGTCTTCGGTTAAATTTCCACCTTTACTTTCATTATTTATTCCACTCTTAGCTTCATCTCTCCTTGGTATATTCAAATCTTCGTTTTCAGTGTCCGTACCTTCACTCTTTGGTGGAAGTGCACCTTCGTTTGAATGACTGCCAGTTTTCTTTTTAAACAGCTTGTCAAAAGTGCTGTTGTTAATGGTATAACTGTAGGATGTGCTTGTGCCGGTAAATCGGGGAAACATGCCATTATTCCACCGGAGTTTGTTAATTCTCACAGGGTTTCCGCTTTTGGTTAGCCCGTACATGTAGGGATCGAAACTTGTACTCAAATTTAATGAATAGTTCTTTGCAAAAGGTAATTTTAAACGGATACTTGTCGAAAAGTTTGACCAGTTCATTGAGTCAGCTGCCATATTATAGCTTCCGCTTATTGATAAGTTATCGATAAGGCTGATTTTTTCATAAGGATTTTTTCCGGTTGTATCCTTATCATTCCGAATTTTCATTTCAACGTTATTGCCTAGTGAGAAATTAATATTTCCCGATTTTCCGGTGCTAGGAGCACCCTGAAGACTTTTAGCATATTTTACAGTACTTTCATGGTAAACGTCGGGGTTTGATTCATCTCTAACGCTTTTAACATAAGTGTCAAACATACCCCATTTCTGATCGCCAAAATCAGGTACGTACGAAAAACCTATACTTGGAGTCATTACATGTCTTATTCGGTCAATTTTATCGCCAAATATTGAACGTATCGGTATAAAAAAACCGTATAATTTTGTCGATGCGCTTACACCCATGTTAAAATCGTACATTCGGGTAAATTTCGATATTGTATCGGTTATTTCTTTTTGTGTATTTTTATTCCATTGTTTTACCTGCGATTGTAAATACCAGCGCTCGTTGTACGAAAACGATGGTGAAACATTGATATATTTCAGAATATTAAAAGTTGCCGAAATAGGTATCGAATGCCGCCAGCTATTTCTCCAGTCGCGGCTCAGGTTTGATTTTAGCAATAAACTTTCTTTTGTATCAATACTGTTGGTTATTGCACCTGAATACGACATCGAGATTTTCTCATACCAACGTTCATTCCCAATAGGATTTTTACGCTTAAATGGGAAAAATCTGCTGTAAGAAATATTAATATTTGGGAGATTTAAATTTATAGTTGAGTCTTTAGTTCGTTGTGTTATAGACATACCGCCTGACAAACTTAATGAAGGCAAATCAGGGAAACGTTTTGTAAAGTTAATGCTCGAATATTTTGTGTTTTCGGAGTTTAATTCGGGGCGTGAATAACTATTTATGTTGCTGCGGTTATAACCACTCGTCGAGAAATTTACACTCGAAGAAAAAGTAAAATTAGGATTGGCTTTCTGATCCTGCGTGTGCGACCATTGAATGCTGAAGTTTTTTCGTTTACTGTAATCGGGAAAATCTTTTTCGCCTGTTACATCTTCTCTGTATTCTGCCGAAAATGACCCTCTGAATTTATATTTTTTCACGTAAGTCGTTGAACCTTTCATCGCCCATGTGCCTTTAGTGTAAATTTCTCCACGCAATTCCAGATCCATATAATCATTGATGGCAAAGTACCAGCCACCATTTGTAAGTCCGAATCCTCTACTCATTTCGTTGGTGTAACTTGGCATGAGTAAACCGGATGAATACTTGTTTGTAAAAGGAAAAAATCCGAAAGGTACTGCTATAGGCAATGGTACATCAAGCATAACAAGTTGTGCAGGTCCTGTAACTATATATTCATCAGGTTTTACTTTGGCTTTTGAGAGATGCAAGTAAAAATGCGGATGATCGGTATTATCGCAGGTTGTGTATTTCCCGTCGGCAATGCAAAAAACGTTATCTTCCATTTTTTTTGTCCGGTCGCTTACAATATACCCTTCACCTTCCTGCGTTACAGCTTGCCTGATATATGCTTTTTGGGTTTTTAAATTATAAGACAATTCCCTCGATTTGTATTCTTTTTCATTTTCAGTGAATACAGGACTTCCTTTACGTGTTCCGGTACTGTCAGTTGTACCACGCGCATAAAGTATACTGCTATCCATTTTTACCCTTACAAAATCTGCTTTCAGGTTGATTGCTTTATATTGTAAATCGGTTTCACCATAAAGATAGCCTGTACCATTTGCATAAAATACTATGGAATCCTGTGCAGAGTATTTAATTTCAGCATCAATAGCACCTGGTTTTCTTGTTTTCGTTTGATTTATTGAGTCTTTTGGTGCTGATATTGTATTTGTTGAAGGAATGACAGGTTTAGCTGTTGCACTTTCAACATTACGAAGTGTGGACTGACTTATACATAAAAGGGGGAAAGTCAACCATATAACTACGGTTAAAGATAAAAATTTATTTTTGCTGGTAAGAAATCCGGAGCAATGCATCCCCTTGCAATTGTTATTTATTCATTTAAATTGAATGCAAAATTAGTCAAAATTAAACAGCCTGTTTTTACTATAACTTTTTTTTATGTTTAATTTGATAATTTACTTGTTAACTTACATGCTTTTGACCAATAAAAAAGATTATTTTTGCACTGAATTTGATAATGTCAAAAAAACTGCTTAATTCTTATGTTTTTTCGAATTTCAGGCTTCCTTTAATTTTTTTTATTTGAATATTCAATCTGTCCGTAATGAAATCAGTAAATTCTTTCTATAGTGTACTACTTATTATTACAAGCTTTTTGTTTTTCCCTTTTTTCTCTTCTGATTCTTTTTCACAAGTTAAAAAATTTGTTCTAGTAATTGATGCAGGTCATGGCGGACAAGATGCAGGTGCGGTTGGCTCAATAGCTAAAGAAAAGGATATAAATCTTGCTGTAGCTCTCAAAGTAGGAAAACTGATTGAGGAAAATCTCAATGATGTTAAAGTGGTTTATACTCGTAAAACAGATGTGTTTATACCACTTCAAAGACGTGCTGATATTGTGAATGAAAATCATGCCGATTTGTTTATTTCCATTCATACCAATGCAACCAAAGGTAGTCAGGCTTACGGTGCAGAAACTTACACTCTTGGGCTTGCTAAAACAAAAGCAAATCTCGAAGTGGCGATGACGGAAAACTCTGTTATATTACTGGAAGATGATTACAAAACTAAATATAAAGGTTTTGATCCTTCTTCAGTGGACTCTTATATCATGTTTGAGTTTATGCAGGATAAATATATCGATAAAAGTATAGAAATAGCATCTTCCATTCAAAATCAGTTTGTAAATTATGCAAAACGGCACGACCGTGGTGTTCGCCAGGCGGGTTTTTGGGTTTTACACCGTTCTGCTTGCCCAAGCGTACTTGTTGAACTTGGTTTTATATCTAATCCTGTTGAAGAGCGTTTTCTTGTCAGCGAATTTGGGCGTAACCAGCTTTCTACTTCTATTTACAATGCATTTGTAAATTACAAACGTAGCTACGACAAAAAAATGGGTATTGTTGTCGATAATAAAAATTATAAATTGATTGTACAATCTGAACCTGTTAAACAAATTCAAATTGTTGATTCGGCCGAAAATAAATCAGAAACTACAGTAAATATAATTAATCCCGAAATCTCTGCGCAAAATAAAACTACTTCAAACAAAAAGGAAAATTCAGTTTCTACCCAAAAAGTTTCAAATTTTGATACTACTATGGTATTTAAAGTCCAGATTCTTGCGGTTGCTTCTCAATTAAAAAATGGTGCATCCGAGCTGAAAGGAATTAAAGATGTGAATTTTTTCATTGAAAACGGTATGTACAAATATACTGTGGGAGAAGAAACTAAATACAAAAAAATTCAGGAAGTCCGAAGAAAATTACTGGACAAATTCCCAAATGCATTTATTATTGCATTTAAAGGCGAACGTAAACTGACATTAAAAGAAATGCAGTCTGCAATTAAATAATGTAAATTTGCAATTTGTATTTTATAATAAAAAAAATAATTAATTCCGTTTTTTATGAAAATTCGATTTTTTACCCGAGAAGTTAAAGTAGGTATAATGACCGTTATCGCAATTTTTTTACTTTATTTTGGTCTTAACTTTCTTAAAGGTGTCGATATATTTAAACCCATATCTTATTACTATGCTATTTACGATGATATTGGTGGACTTGTACCTTCTTCGCCTGTGTATATTAAAGGATATAAAACAGGGCAGGTTGAAGAAATTTCCTATGATTTCAGCAAGCAAAACGCTTTCGTAGTTAAAATTTCAGTCGAAAAAAAAATCAAATTACCAAAAGGTGCTCATATTCAACTTTTCGACGATGGTTTAATGGGCGGAAAAGCTATTCAAATAGTGTTTGACCCTCTAACTGCTAATCAATTAATGCATGTAAGTGGCGATACACTTCCCGCTGATAAAAGTGTCGGACTTTTAGCAAATGTTGCCGGCAGTCTGATGCCCAAAATAGAAAATGTAGCCCGTCAAGCCGATTCTTTGTTGTTTTCGGTACGTAAACTTATTGAAAGCAATAGTTTAACGAATAGTTTCGCTTCCATTGAAACTACTACCAACGAACTTGCAATTTCATCTACCAAACTAAAATTACTCCTTAATAACGATTTCCCGCGGATTTTGACCGATGTAAATACACTGACATCCGACTTTAAAATTATCAGTGGAAATCTTAAAAAAATTGATTTTGCTGCAACCTTTGATAAAGTTGATTACACGATAAAAAATCTGAACTTAATAACTGATAAAATTAATAGTTCCAATGGTTCAATCGGACTGCTTTTAAATGATAAATCCCTTTATCAAAATCTTACAAATACTGCTAAAAGTGCAGATAATTTGATTGTTGATCTTAAAAATAATCCTAAAAGGTATATTAATTTTTCAGTATTTGGCACCAAAAGCAAGTGATAGTCTTGTTTAGTATGATTATAAATAACTGAATTATTTGTAAAAAAAAATCTTTGGTTTTAAATGCCCCGAAATGCTTTGAAATGAAGTATTTCGGGCTTTTAATTACAAATGTTGCAAAAATCAGTTTTAAATTGTTAATTGATTGTTTTTCAGCTAAATCACCTAAACTTCTTACTTTAACTGATTGTAACACAAATGTAATATATAAGTATCAGTAAAACAAAATATTAAACATTTACATAAAAAGTGGCTATGAAAATAATTTTTTTATTTGAAAAATGTTTACCAATTTTGTATCTCTCAAAAAAGCCTCCTAAAATTTCGAATATCTTTGGATTTAGTAGGTAATTTTTTTGTATACAAGTGTGAGTTAATTTTTTTTGATGATCTAAAGCTGAATTTATTAATAAAATGTCTGATCGAGCAGAGGAAATGTGGAGTCGTTGTCTGGAAATCATAAAAGACAACATTAGTGAAGTGTCGTTCAACACGTGGTTTATTCCTATCGTACCATTACAATATCAAAATAATGTATTTGTATTGCAGGTTCCGAGCCAGTTTTTTGTTGAATATATCGAGGAAAAATACATCGATTTGCTACGGATGACACTCTATAGAGTGGCTGGGGTTGGTACACGTCTTGAATATCGTGTACTGATTGATAAAAGCAGCGATAAAAGCACCAGAATACCTTCACCAGGAGCTGAAGCCCCACAGGTGAAGAATACAGGAGTTGCCAAAACATACTCAACTCCTTATCAGAAAATGAAGTTGCCCGAACTTGATCCGCAACTCAATCCTGCATTTACTTTTAATAACCTTATTGAAGGAACCAGCAATAAACTTGCCCGTACTGCAGGTATAAGCATAGCTAACGAACCAGGAAAAACGATATTTAACCCACTGTTTGTGTATGGACAATCAGGAGTTGGAAAAACGCATCTTGCTAATGCCATAGGTGTGATGACAAAACAATTACACCCCGAAAAAAGAGTGCTTTATGTGTCAGCCAATACGTTCCAGATTCAGTACACCGATGCTGTGCGTAATAATACTGCGAATGATTTTCTGAATTTTTATCAAACCATTGATGTGCTCATAATTGACGATATTCAGGATTTGGCAGGAAAAACCGGAACGCAAAACACATTCTTCCACATATTCAATCATTTACATCAAAGCGGAAAACAACTTGTTCTTACATCTGATCGTTCACCCGTTGTTATGGCAGGCTTGGAACAGCGTTTGCTTACAAGATTTAAATGGGGCTTATCGGCTGAAATTGAAAAACCAAACTTTGAATTAAGAAAAGCAATTCTCGAAGATAAAATATATCGCGATGGCCTTGATATTCCCGAAGATGTAGTGGATTATATTGCCGAAAATGTCGTTGATAA
>CAZDSY010000114.1:0-10367 GCA_964508285.1 uncultured Paludibacter sp. | reverse complement strand
CGAAAGAAAATGAGAAAAAAAATTGTTGCCGGAAACTGGAAAATGAACAAAACCCTACAGGAAGGGTTGGCACTTGCTTCTGAACTGAATGATGCTTTGAAAGGTGTTAATCCTGCATGTCAGGTAGTAATTGGAACACCCTTTATTCATCTTACTAGTGTTGCTTCAGCTATCGATACTGAAAAAATTGGCATAGCAGCTCAAAATTGTGCTGACAAAGCTTCAGGCGCATATACCGGCGAGGTAAGTGCAGCCATGGTGAAATCAACCGGCGCTGCATACGTAATTCTTGGACACTCCGAACGACGTGAGTATTACCACGAAACAAGCGAAATTCTTAACAACAAAGTAGCTCTTGCACTTGCTAACGGACTTACACCCATTTATTGCTGTGGTGAAGCACTCGAAGTGCGCAATGCCAATACACAGAACGAATTTGTAAAAAAACAACTTGACGAAACCATTTTCAACCTAAGTGCAGAAGATTTCAGCAAAATAGTAATCGCTTACGAACCTATCTGGGCAATCGGAACAGGTGTAACTGCATCTACCGAACAGGCTCAGGAAATGCTCGCATTCATTCGTGGTTTGATAGCTGAAAAATTTGGTGCTGAAATGGCTGAAAACACTTCCATTCTTTACGGCGGAAGTTGCAATGCTAAAAATGCTCCGGAACTTTTTGCTCAACCTGATATTGACGGAGGACTTATCGGTGGCGCATCACTCAAAGCCGATGACTTTTTGGCTATTGTAAATGCGTTTTAATGTATAATAAAGTTATCTTTTCCGAAGTTCTGCAACTTCGGAAAAGATAACTTTATTTTTTCAGGAATATATACTTTGGTTAATTGATTGTCATTAGTTTGATTTCCTAACAAACGATTAACTGCAAATGTTTTTGTACGTTGATCTTTAAAAATATTTCAAAAAAAACGTTCAAAAGTCTTCGACGTTTTGAAGTGTCTTTATTCTTTGCTCGTTTATCTTACAAATAGAAAATTTGCTAATCAAACTCTACGATACAAATCCAAACCCTGCTCAAATTCGTCATGTGGCAGAGGTATTACGCAATGGGGGAATTATTATTTTTCCCACTGATAGTGTTTACGCGTTTGGATGCAATATTTTTAATCATGCCAGTGTAGAAAAAATAACAAAAATTAAAAATAAAGACCTCCGTAAAGCGGATCTTTCATTTATATGCAATTCCATCAGTCAGATAAGCGAATATGCACGCGTTGATGATGAAACTTTCAGAATACTTCGAAAAAACCTTCCCGGACCCTTTACCTTCATTTTGAACGGCACAAACCGTTTGCCCAAACTTTTTAAAAACCGCAAAACGGTGGGTGTACGTATGCCTAAAAACAACATCGCGCTCGAAATTGTGCGTGAACTCGGCAATCCCATAATGACAAGTTCCATTTTTACCAACGACGAAACCACCGAATACATAACCGATCCGGAACTTATTGAAGAAAAATACGGCGAAATGGTTGATCTGGTGATTGATGGTGGCTTTGGCGGTTTGATCCCTTCGGCAATTATAAATTGTACTGCCGACGAACCTGTAGTTGTTCGCGAAGGTGAATTAGAACCTGAGTTATAATAATTTCAAATTTAATCTTACTGTACGCAAACTAATTTTTCTATTGTGGTATGTAGGATAAAAAAACTTCTGCCATCAATTCAGACGACAGAAGTCAGTGTACTTTTTTAATTTCTTAGCTAAAAGAAACCGATTAGTTTCTTGGCAAAGCTTCTTTAACAACCATGGGGCGACCGTCAAATTCAGCGCCGTTAAGTTCAGAAATCATTTTGCGAGCAGCATCGTCGTCTGTCATTTCAACAAAACCAAAACCTTTTGAGCGACGTGTGTCTCTGTCGGTTATAATTTTGCACGATTCAACCTGACCGTACTCTTCCATAACTTCTTTCAAATCGTTTTCTCTAACTTTGTAACTTAAGTTACCTACGTAAATGTTCATAAAATAAAATTGTAAAAAATAAATAATTGATTATTATTAAAAGACAGGTAAAATACGTAGGTGTGCAAAAATCCGGTTAGTATAAGAATTAAATACAGACTGACGAAATAATACGTTTCTTTTACGAGTTGCAAAGAAACAGAATTATTTTGGCTCCTGCAACATTTTTTCGAAATATTATTGAAAATATAGGAAATAAGTATAATTTGTCAGGTAAAATCAAATAAAAAGCGCTTTTAATTTACTCAAAGCGCTTTTTATGAATTAAATAATTTTGTTAAAATGATATTTTCGGATAAATCAGAAATGTTCTTCAACCCAATTTTCTTCAAATTGACCACCACCACTTTCACCGGGCCCTACGGGAGGGTTGGTTGCTAACACCAACGATATCTCATTATCTACTACAATGCTCTCAAATGCAGGGGCTTCATAAACTTTTTTTGTTGTTTCCATATTCAATCTCGTATTTTTTTATTATTGAATAATTACTTTTGCCGTTGTTGAAGTGCCAGCATTTGTTACATGCACAAGGTACATACCTTTTTGAACATCAATTTGAGTTCGCGATGTTGTTATTGCCTGATTCTTTACTAACTGACCGTTTAAATTGTAAATCGCAACTGATGCATCACTGTTCAAAGCTGAATTTACAAATATTGAAATTTGATTCTTTTCATTGGATATGATTTTTACATCGCCGGTATTGTTATCATTTATGGCAGTAATAGCACCCGGAGCCCTGATTATTAAAGTGAACCGACTCGGGTCGTTTACCGGACCTGATAGGAATGAATAAGAATGGCCCAAAGTTAAAAAGTTAGCAGTAACTCCATCGTAAAGAATAATTTCTGTACCTGGTGCAAAATTATTCATTTTAGAGAGTGTAATAGTATAGGTTCTAACAGTAGGGTCTGTGGTTCTGAAGCCAACATTCACAAATTCAACAGGATCTGAGGTAGCCATACCGTTGATAACTAATTCTTTGCCAGTAACACTTGTGAATATCTCAGGTATAGCTACATTATTATTCGACCATTTTTCAGAATCGTAAATGTCCAGCGCATCAGAAGCATTTTCGTTGAATGCAATAATTGTTTGATCAATATTTGATCCGTTAGAAACTTCTAATCGAAGAGTTTGACTAACTGCATTTGCTTTTGCTTTAACTCTTAAGGGATTTGCAGTAACCCCGGCATGTGAACGGTTAGTATTTGATAAACTTAAATTGGTAGTTGCATTGGCTTTTAGCCAGAATGATTGCATTGGAGCTACAATTCCCGTAACTTCTCCTCTTCCGGTTAAATCAGTTCCTACATCTAAAAGAATACCATAAGTTTCGAAAGTATATAATTTGTTATTATTCGAATAGGTAGTTCTATACCAAATTGTTTGATCAATATTTGCATTACCGCTAACAGGAGTTGCAACATCTAAATAGGATGGATAAGGATTGCCTACCAAATTAAATCCGGCTTTTGCTCCCGGTGTATTAGTTAATTTTATACTTCTCGAACCATCATTCAGTGTCCCTGTAAATGTTAAGGTAGAGGCTACTGCTGATGGAATTACAATATGACCTGAATCGGCAACAACTGAACTTACGGTTTCCCATGATTTATTGTACTCATGATAACGATAAATTGTACCAGTGCCAGTTGGAGTTGCTGCTGCCACTACAGGTGACATATACCAGTTACGAATAGTATCTACATATTGCTGGGCTGTAGTTTGAGTAGGATTAAAAGTTCCTTCATTCAAAATGGTTGCAGTACCATTGGCATCGCTCTGAATATTAAGTTGGGTTGGATTTACTGTCTGACCGGTAGTAACTGTAAGTTTAGCTCCGGGACTTAAATTTAATGTATTAATATTAGTATAACTATTTGTTAAACTAAACACGCCGGAATTATTTTGAACAGTAACTGTTCCCAATGTTACTGGTAATCCATTTCCTGAAACCTGATCGGCTCCACCATTAAATACATAATTTGATGTATTATAATTTCTGGTAGTAGTTTGAATAGTGCCTGTTGCTCCGGAGGTAGTAATTCCATCAAGATTTGCTGTAATTAGTGTTCCTGTATTTGCTATTGTGTATGTTCCGGCTCCGGTTACAATGTTAGTTCCGGCATTATGTGTGCCGTTTACTGTAAGGGTGTTTGTACCTGTTGCAATGTTTCCTGAAGTCTGTGTAAGATTTCCTGAAACAGTAGTTGTAGCACTTAATGTAACTCCGGCTGAATTATTTATTGTCAAATTATTAACAGTTGCAGGCATTCCTGTTGTAGCCTGATTTGCTGTTCCGTTAAATTCATAATTTGCAGCTGTATTCAGAGATAATGTTAAGTTTGTAGAATTTATCGAGGCATTTGCTCCGGTTATTCCATTTACATTACTTGTTGCAAGTGTACCACCACTATTTAAATTAAACCTTGGATTAATAACATTGCCTGTTGTATTAACGTTAACTTGACCAGCTGAAGTAAATGAAATTTTACCTGTTGAACCATTAACATTTAAAGTAACCGTACTGCCTATTCCATTGGTTCTTGCTTGCATTGAAATTGTATTCGCTACATTCAAAGTGCCTTCAACTCTTAATTCCCATGTTCCACCATTAGCTGTAGTTCCAATTGTCCAATTCCCATTAGTTGTAACGTTTCTACCATTTGGAATGATAAATACATCTCCGGTAGTTGTGAAATTAGAAGGTGCAGTACCAGTACCATCTGTATTTGTACCCCAATTAGCTAAGACATTCGGTGGAGTATCTTTAACGTAATAAGTTACTGCTTGCACCCACGAAACCGATAAAAGCATTGCTGTTATCAACAGCAGCATTTTCAAATTTGTAATTTGTAATTGATTTTTTTTCATATTCTGATATTTTAAAAGTTTAGAAATCATACAAAAAAAAACAATCTATTGTAGAAAATATACACTTTTGAGAAAACAGAAAATACTATAATGTAAAATGAGCCGTATAAGCTATTTCAGTTCTTTATATTATGTTAGTATTCTCTGAAATAAAAATCGAATTTATTATTTTCTTTTCAAATATTGTTTTCAATCTATTTACAAAATTATTTCATAATTTAAATATATATCAAACAATATAGGGGAAAAGTTTGTTTATGTTACAAATTTAAAGCAAATATACAAATTATTTTTAGCAATATGTTATAATAATCTAATATTTCTTCAAATATTAATTAGTGTTTTTAAGGAATTAGAAATTTATAAGTATAAAATAATAAAATGTGCTATATAAAATATTAGATTTAAAACATTTTACATTTAATGCAAAAAAAAATAACAGTTGGTAAATATTATGTTAATAGCAACAAATATTTATAAATATATACATTATATGTTGCTTAATTGTTTATTATTTATATATATCACGCATTTATGACTGACAATAACACAAAAAGACCTGCATTAAAAAATCAATGCAGGTCAAATTCAGGATAATTCAGTTAAGTTAGTGTTCTGAATTAGTTTATATCATTCGAATTTCAGATTATCTGTTCGGTGTAGATAGTTTTTCTAAACTTACGATATGGATAGTACAAGTTAATTTTGATTACTTACTTATTTTCTAATTTGGAAATAAAATGTATTTATACATTTTTATTTTACTCCCTGACGTAATTCATCAGGGCTTGATTTTGTGAAAAAACTTACTGGTGGTGCAGTTTTGCGGAACAAGTCCAAAATTTGCTCAGATTTAACTTCAGCTTCCGGACGAAATTTATCGGATTTTAAATATTTTATTATCGAATAATATAACTGAGATGCTACGGGTCTGTTTATCAGATCGTTTTGTAAATCAAGAGTTGTAATTATAAGTTTTCCGGCGCCAACACGGGCTTCGATCAATGAACCAAGCTTACGGTTGATAAACCAGGTATCAATGGGTTGCACTATGGGTTCAAAACCTGCGGGAAAGTCAGAAAGAAGCATTGTTTGAGACCTGTTGATCAATTCCCACCACTGAATATTTCCCCACGATTCAGTTTCGAAATACTTAAATACCGGATGATAATTTCTTACAAGCACTCCTGTAGTATGTGGCGGACGCATTTTAAACCATGAAGTATTCCAAAATGCCGGCTGATAATATTGTACTACATCTTTTCCGTAACTTATTTTTCCTGCTGCAAGTATTAATACTTTACCGCCATCCTTAAGTGATTGTTGCGCTTTCGCATCGAATGTATCAGTAATATAAATACCATCAGTAGAAACATTCGGTAAATCTGAAGGATATACCCAAAAATCCCAATCGTTAACAAACTCAGTGCCTTCAATGGAAATTTCAAGATTGAATTTTGAAGGAGATTTAAAATTATTCAATGGAATACTCAAATTGTTGATAAAAATGTTGCTGCCAACAGGAATATCCATACTCAGGAATTTTCCTTTTTTTATTTCCAGACCATATTTGTCCAAAATTCTCCAAACTACATTCGCATTTTTCAATGTTCCGTTTCCAAAATGTGCAATTTCTACCTTCGCGCTTAATGTATCAACATCGCGATAAACAAATTTATTTGTGCGAATCAGTGGTACTGTGGTATTACAAAACCGTCGGAATTTTGTCGCATTCATATAAGGTTTGTTATCCCAAAAAGCATCGAGAACTCCAACAAGAGCGGTGCCTTGTCCGGAATAATCGTTCAAACTCAATAATTGAAAACCTGCATAACCGGGAGTTCGCAGCGTTCGTTCTATTTCGTGTTTATAACAAAGAGCCTGTAAGTTTCCGGATGCCATAAGAAATTCGGTGGATAAGTGCGCCATATCATTGTCGGCAAGATTCTCTTTGAAAAGTTCAAAGTTCCTGGCACGCGTTACACCGGTGTATTTTTTTATTTCGTCAAAATTGGGGAAAACACACCATTGACCGGTTTCGTGCGAAACATAAGGAACTTTTATCGAATCAATTCGTTCGCGGTAATCCGACATTGTTTCCGGACGATTGCCCGACCAGTTCAATCCGCGAGCGCCGGCTTTTACATGGTATTGATTGGCAGGTTGCCATGCCCAGCTTTGCCCAACCGAAGCGCCTGTGTAAAGCCGTCTTGTGTCGGTGGCTTTCCAATAATCCACAAATTTTGTAACCCATGGCACCCATGCACCGCGTGGTTCGTTGCCTGCAGCCAGAAAAGTAAATGATGCATAATTTCCAAAAAACCTTGTCATGCGTTTGGTTTCTTCCAGCAAATACGTATCGATAGGTAACCCACGACCAAGTTGTGTGGAATGATTAGGCCAGCTCGGACCTTCGGGCTGCAAATAAAAGCCAATTTTATCTGCAGCAATAAAAGCGGCTTCAGGTGGACTGCAGGAGTGAAAACGCATGTGATTCAATCCATAAGACTTGCAAATTCTGAAAACTCTATCCCACGATGCTTCATCATTCGGATAATAACCCGTGAGCGGGAAAAGCGCATTTTCAACCGTTCCTCTGAGCATTATTTTTTTTCCGTTGATAAGAAAATATTTTCCTTCGATGCTCATTTCACGCATACCAAACTGAACTTCACGTTTAAAAGTATTTTTACCAGTGCTAATCTGCGCATTTAGCATATAAAGCGAAGGATTGAACTCGTCCCATGTAAGCACATCATTGCCAAAGTCAATAAAAATTTCAGTATTTGTTATTGAATCAGCTTTCAGAAGATTGATTTTAACAGGTTGAGCGTTAACGGTATGTTTTTTATCAGTATTAAAGCTTGAGGCGCTTAGCGTAATGGTTGCAGTGTTATTTGAATTTGTAAGATTTCTAACAGCAATTTTCACCTTTGCCCGTTTATTTTTCACATCAGGAAAAATCTGAATATCATCGAAAAACACTTTTTGAATTGCCTGTAATTCAATTTTACCGGCTATACCGTTCCAATTACCTTGTGTATGGTCGGTTACACTGTGCGAATTTGCTCCAACATCGATAGTTTTCATACTATTATCAACCCGAACAGTGAGGCGATATTTGCCGGGCTTAATTTCTGAAGGTAAATCGAAAACATGCGGAGTATTAAGAGAGTTTCCCGAACCAATAAAGATATTGTTTATCCAAACCTGCGTGATAAAATGGGGTTGTTCCAAAAATAAACGGAAATGTTTCCCTTTCAGCGAGGCTGGAATTACAACTTCGCGACTATACCATGCTGCACCTACATAATGTTTGGCAGGTGTAAGCCAGAAAGGCATTTTCAGATTACCGGCTTGACGGTATTTTTCCATTGCAGGATTATAATACCATGAGCTGTCGTAAATACTTCCGGTAAATTTTGTTTCAAGGGTAATGTCATCACCTTTTAGATTTTCGGACATTGAACCGGGTAAAGTTATTGTCTCCTGAGCAAATTCTTTCGAATACCATTTTTGGTTTAATCCTTCGTCATTCCTGTCAATTGCAAAATTCCAGTTACCGCTTAAATCAATACTTGTTACTTGTGCATTTGTCTGAAAGCCAAGTAGTAAAAGGATTAAAACGCTGAAAATTAATCTTTTCATTATATACTTATTATTAGTTTTGAAAATGTGTTCATATTTTGCCCCAATTGGTGTAAAAAAATACATTAGCAAAATAACAGTATTTTTAGTGAACTGAATATGTAAAAAAATTCATTCATCTGAAATTCCATACAATAGAAATAAAAAACCGATAAAAAATGCATTCTTACTGATAAAATTAATGTGTCGTTGTTAAAATTTAAATTAAATCAAATTCTAAAGCTCAAAATCATTTTAATATTCATATTTTCGCATGATCTTTAAATCAGAAAAATTGCCTAATTCTAATTAAACTGATACAATCCATGAAATCCGTTTATTTATCATTATTAGTAATAGTTTTTTCATTGTTTTTTGTGAAATCGGATGCCGAAAATCTTCCGATTATTGACAGAATGACCACACATAACGGACTTTCTGACAACACTATACGCTGTATTTTGCAGGACACTACCGGGTTTCTTTGGTTTGGTTCGTTAAACGGGCTTAACCGATTTGATGGAATAAAAATTAAAACCCTGATTCCTGAATCGAATTCATCTAATTCACTTTCGAGTGGAAAAATAAAAGATTTATATGAAGACAGTTCAAAAAATATTTGGATTAGAACTTACAGCGATGTTTTTCATTGTTATAATCCGTTTACCGAAAAATTTATATTTACAAATAAACTTACCAATCTTAACAAACACAATCTGATTTTTGAGGACAGCAAAAAAAATATTTGGCTTGGAAGCAACACTTCTGGTTGTATACGCGTAACAATCAGGGAAAATTCATCAGAATCAAAAGAATTTTCATTGAATAATAACCTCCTACCTTCAAACTCAATTAAAGATATTTTTGAAGATTCTCAAAAAAATATATGGATATTAACCGGAAAAGGAATTCGTATAATAAAAGACAATGAAATAAAAAAATTGCCTGCAAATGAAACAGACAACAAAAACCTCAGAAATGTTTTTCAATATAAAAATTCGATATTAGTAATAACAGTTGAAGGTGAAGTTTACTATTTTGATGTTATCAGTCATAAATTAACCGATAAAATAAAAATTGGCGACAACTTCGTTATTAACAAATGCGTAAAGCTATCTACCGATAAAATTATATTGACGACCGACCGAAAAGGCGTTTATCAGTATAACCTGAAAACCAAAACCTTTAGCGGCGACCGTGAATTTATTGGAGAGTTTATTGCAGGACAACCAAATGCCCGAACCGATTCAGAAGGAAATGTGTGGATAAATAATTTCACCGGTAACACATGGATGATTCATCACTCAAACTACAAAGTACTGAAATTAAACCTGATCCCTCCGAGTATTTTACTGCTTATCGATGAAGAACGATTTCAGTTTATTCACGACAGATTTGACAACATATGGATAACAA
This sequence comes from uncultured Paludibacter sp., assembly GCA_964508285.1. Classification (GTDB taxonomy): domain Bacteria; phylum Bacteroidota; class Bacteroidia; order Bacteroidales; family Paludibacteraceae; genus Paludibacter. The sequence continues at coordinate 456 of CAZDSY010000114.1, read as the reverse complement.
CCTACGGAAATGGTCTCTTTAGTTATAATAAAAAAAACGGTTTGTTAACGCATTACATTTCAGACAAAAGCAGCCAATCTATCAGTTCAAATTTTCTGCTATCGATACTTCTTGATAGGAATGATAACATTTGGGTTGGTACCGAAAATATGGGAATTAATAAACTCTCGTTTGTTAACCGAAACGTAAAAATAATTTATCCTGACTCAAACGAAGGTATAAAAAATGCCAATGAAGTAAGAGTATTGTTTGAAGATCGTGACAAAAACATTTGGGTAGCAACCAAAGCAGGAAATTTATATCGTTACGATGTTTCATTTACGAAAAAGACCACACTAATTACCAATAATTATAAAATATACAGCATATCTCAGGATGCCAAAGGCTCAATTTGGTTGGGTACACGTGGTAATGGCCTAATTGAACTTAAAAACGGCGATATTAATCAAGCCGTTT
>CAZDSY010000113.1:8236-10523 GCA_964508285.1 uncultured Paludibacter sp. | reverse complement strand
AATGGTTCGTTTTAATTGCAATCATACTAATCAAATGCTTTTTACCGTAAAAAATATAAAAGTATTTACGGCATTATTCCTCATCCTGAATTTCAATATAAATATGTCAGCTAAAACTAAAGTTTACATTATCCATGGCCATGGAGGCAACAGGCTTTTAATGAACAAAATAACGAAGCATGTACAGAAAGAAGGTTACGCGGTAGAAAATTTCGGGTATCTGAGTTTTAGCGAAGATATTGTAAGCGTAAGTGAGCGATTGTACAACAAAATAATCGCTGAAAATTACGATACTATTTCGTTTGTTACACATTCGATGGGTGCGTTAATAGTACGAAATCTATATAAACGCATTGAAAAATCGAACTGTTTCCCCGCCATTCATCGCATTGTAATGATAGCTCCACCCAACAATGGCACTCCTGTTGCCGACTATTTTTATCCTTCCAAATTCTGGCGGTTTATTTTGGGGAAAAATGCAATTCATCTTACAACCGAAGATAATTCAGGTGCGAACGCGCTACCAATTCCCGATTGTGAAATAGGTCTGATTTTCGGAATAAAAGGAAGTAAAATTGGTTATAATCCATTCCTGAAAGCAGACAACGATGGTTATATTGTTCCTGAGCATGCTATGCTTGGCATTGAAAAAGATATTGCATATATCAAGGCAGGACACACATCAATAACCCAAAAGTCCGAAACTGTAAAATTGGTAATCAATTTTTTGGAAAAGGGAATGTTTTGATAAGATTTTTGATTTTTCCTAGTAGTTTGGGAAATGTTCATTTATCAGGCAAAACTTCGCATAAGTCTGACGGGATTTATCAATCCTGTCGTAATGTATTGTAAGGATTTTTAATCCGCTTAATGCTACTGCTTTATTTTTTTTGTCACAAGGTTAAATTTTTTTTTTATTTACAATTGCAGCTTTAATCGGAACACAGTTCCTAATAGTATAAAAGAGTGGGATTAAATCCCGAAGCCTCGGGACCCACCCGACAAGCGCGATTATTTGCTCATCTAATTACATATCCGAAAGGACATGTTGGGATTATGGAAATTCCACCAGACGTGAGCGACTTTTTACTCAATTAATAATGTATATACAACATGACGCGGCGGTTGATTTGGGATACTTACGGATAACCATATAGACAGTGGAAATTCTGATTAGCCATTTAATTTCTCAGGCAGTTTACAAAAAACAAACGGAGCAATCCCTTTCGGAAATTGCTCCACTTGGTTTTGATTTATTAGTTAGAATTTACTTTTCCACTATCACCAATTTTTCCAGCCCTACAGGTTTTGTGTCGTCCAGTCTTACATCTACCATATACAAGCCCGGAACAAGTTTGAGTTTTCCAATCTTATAATTCATAATTCCGGTGGCTGAATTCCGGTTTTCGGAATAAACAAGCTGACCGGCTGTGTTATAAATTCTGATATTCAGCTGTCCTGCAATCGCTTCTTTGAGGTGTAGCAAAAACTCACCGTTAGAAGGATTTGGGGTGATGTTGATATTGTTTCTGAACAATGTAATACCGGGCATATTCGTATGTATAACGCGTACTATTACATCGTCAGGTTCCGAATCGGTAACACCATCGTTTACCACAAGGCTGAAAGTCAAAGTTTCTCTTCCATCGTACGGAACAACAAATGTAGGACGCGCGATATTTGTACTGCTTAAAGTAATACCTTCGGGCGCTGTCCATTTATAAGTAAGCGCATCGTTATCAGGGTCGGTCGAACCGTTTCCATCCAACATAACAAGTGCACCCGCATGTATCTGAAGTTGATCAGTTCCGGCATAAGCAACCGGTGTTTTATTTCCCCGCAATGTCCATTGTGCCGAAGGAGAAAGCGTTCCTGAGCCACCACTCAAATACTTTTTCAGATTTGCAGTATTCACTGCAATAGAAAATGCGCCACCTTGTGCAACTCCGCCACTTCCAAAATTAGATACTGTAAATTGTGTATCGTTATTTTTGGTAACTATAAGCGGCATTCCGGTTAGCAGAACTCCGTTTAACTTACATTCGAGGTTATCCTTAATGATGGACTCTATCAACAATCTTTCGGAGAAATTCAAAGTTACTGAATTTGGATGTTTACGTTGCAAGCCACCGGCAGGTAAATTTGCCCATGAAGCCGATAACGGTGCGAGGTCGATAAAGAGCGGAACTTCGGTTGTAGCTGTATTCCCGAGTGTATCCACAGTTTGCGCCTGCAACTTCATACTGCCTGTAACAGGAATATTAAGTGGTACGGTAAACAAACCTGT
>CAZDSY010000113.1:0-8136 GCA_964508285.1 uncultured Paludibacter sp. | reverse complement strand
GAATACATGCCTTCGTAATAGGTCAGTAGTCTGAAATCGTTAACACGGAAAGTTGTATCGTTCAACTGAACAGTGTTCAATTGCGAAACAGGTTGTTGTTGCGTATCGCGCCATAATTGCAGCATTGCTATTCCGAATCCCGTAACGGGTTCGCTGAACACAACTTCGGCTGAAGTATTGTGCTGGAAGTCATAACCACCTGCATTTATCAGAGTTACTTTCCTTATTTCGGGCGCTTTTGTGTCAAATCGCCAACTTGCTGACTGATTCTGATAACCAAACACCCCTGTCCTTGATTTGATATTTATCAAATCCACAGTGAGCTCATAAGTTCCGTTGTCGGTCATTAAATTATCAAGTCCGGAAATTTTAAACAACTTAGCCTCTGCGTCCATACGGGTTATTGTACTCTCAACTGACATTACACTTCCATTTCGTTTCCAGATTAATTTATTATTTCTGAAAGTGAGCGTGTCAATCGGCACAGTAAAGCGTATCATTATATTACTGAAATTGGTTTGGGTAACGCCATTATTTTCTGGCAAACCAATAAATTCGGCCACTGCAGGCGTATTTGCAAACTGCGACCACGAAGCTTGTTTAGCAAAGTAACCACTTTCACCCATCAGGTTTTTAATATCCGTAGTTTCGATAGTCAGCACATAGAATCCATCCTGAATAGTAACATTTGACAAATCAACATCGTAGGTTGTAGAATTTATTTGCGTAATGGTTACAGTATTATTCATCAAATTCGGACCATTCTGACAGTACAATTTCATATCTTCCCACGTAAATGTGGTATTGTCGATAGCTTTCTCAAATACTACTCTTGCACTTAATACACGGGTCGTTGTAACTGTAGTCGGAATATTTTCGATGCGTAAAACCACCGGTGGATCAACCTGACGAGGTACAAATTTAATGATATATTTGGTTAACTGAACCGTAGCAAATTCATCAACAAAATGAATCAGATTTTCGTAAACCGGTTCTTTGCCATCGGGCATGGTAACATGCGTTTGCCAAATATTCTCTAACGGAAGCGCTTTATTGTCGCTCATACGGGTGATACTCTGAATTTTGTAACGTCCTCCGGTTGGGTCTGCAACTTTACCATAATTCCATCCAAATAGTTTTGGAGTTACGTGTAATTCAATCTGATAATCAGGTGCTGAAAGATTACCGTACGTAATCATATTATTTACAGGTGCAACGGGTAAAACAGCTCCCTGTGAAGTATAAATTGCATCGGGTGTTTCAGCAGCATCCTGCACTTCGTTAACAAGAAAGTCATTAATTCCATCTTCGATACTGTAAACCCGCATACTCTTTATCAACTCATGCAAAGTAGCGCCACTAACCAAACTTAAATCTGGATTACCAAAACTATTGGAGTGTACCACACGGGTTTCGTAATTGATAAAATGCCCCATCAAACTTGAAGTAAACCACCACTGACCAATAGCAGTTGATTTTGCCGGAATATTGCCAAAATCGATATTTGTCAATCCGAGTTGACGTTCCTGCCCATTCAGATTTGAACCAATCAACGCTAATTTTATAGCCAATCCTTTTTCGTTTTCGATAATCTCAGGTTGAGCTGATTCAACACGTACTTTTGTAGCCTGACCGTAACCATTGTTCTGAATCATCAAGGCAAGTTCAGCCGGGATTACCGGTTCGATAGCTTCAGTCAATGCATCGTCGCCCAAAATATCACGTTGCATAAAGTAATGCAGGAATAAATCGGGACTCGGATTCACATCGAGCGTAACCGGATACAATTGTTTGGTAACTTCCAGGCCATTAAACGGATCGACATAAGAGAATGAACCACCGAAAGAATAGCTTGTAGGTACTTGCGGAGCTGCACCTTTTTCAGGAATGAAAATAATACTTGCACTACCCTTCTGCCCCGCTCCGAGTTCGCCGGTACCATCAATACCCGTAAGAATACTCAAAGCTTTGGTGTTAATCTGGAACAAGTCGTTGGAAAGTACGCCATCAGTATTCCGAATTTCAAGATTCAGCTTAATTTTGGTCATGGCTGTTTGTGTATTGCCATTTTCAATAGTAAGTGTACCTTCGAAAGCTTCGCGCGTCATGGTCAGTTTTTGTGATATTTTTATGGTAATGGAAGCGCAAACTGCTTTTTTACCAGTATCGGTCTGATCTTTTACCGTTTTGTAAGATTCTACTGCCATTTGATGAATACCTTCGTAACCTCTGCTTAATGCATACTGGAAAGTAGAATCTTCCTGAGCAATGTATAGCTTTAACAATTTGTCATTAATGATGTCAGGAAACGCTATTGTTGGTTCATAAATACTCTGATTCCATGCATCAAGTGTACTGTTCCAGCGTGTAGCAAAAGCTTCAACTTCTTCGGGTAATATATCAGTTCCGTAAAGGTTCTGATTAATGTTGATAACATCAAGAGGTTGAATTTTTTTCTTCAATGAAGTAAAAGGATCAATTTCTTTAATAAAATCAGCAATATTAATTCTATCGAACAGATCTTTATTTCCCAAAAATTCATCTATCCAGTTTCTTCTGGCATCAGCAGCATCCAAAACAGCAAGCATGTCCGATGTAGCCTGTTTAATTATCGGAGGCATTAAAGGTTTACTTGCAGTATTTTGCGATGGGGCACTTAGCGGGCCGGCTGTAGGAGCTTTCCAGAAAGGCTCATCATAAAAGCATGTTTTTGCTGCGCCCACCACACCTATAATACAACCAATAGTCATTTTTTTAATAGTAGTAGTTACATAACCACCTAAACAGGTAAACCAATCCCAGGCACTCATTTCTCCATCAGATGCCGACTTCAGACAAGCAGCAGTATTTGATGCTGCTCCGGGTATCCAGCTAGTGAAAGGAACACAACCCAGAATTGCAAATCCAACATCCATTAAACAGTTGTCACACTCTACAATGTCGTTTACTGATACGGTCGGACTATTACTTGAAGGTACAACATAACCATCGCCACCCCAACCGAGGGATGGACCATAGCCTCCGCCACCATCACCCGGTCCATAACCGCCGGTAGAAGGACTTCCGACACAAACTCTGCCTGTGAAACTAAAGAGTTTAGCGCCGGTATGCCATTTTTTATCAGGACCGCAATAAAACGCGTGGCCTTCTATAACCACATTGAAACAGTTCAGACCTGAGTTTGCTGCTTTCTGCAATCCCGAAACGGGCGTATAACCTGCTTTACGTTTCATTACCACGGGAACCTGAATGGATTGCTGCGCGAGTAAATCCATGGTTGTGAAGTTGGTTACAAATTCATATTCCGGATCTTCGGGGAATGTAAGTGTAACATCGGTAGCAGTGATGAGTCCTTTATTGGTAAGCGTAACCATAAACGGGAAAGTTTCGTCGTTTACCAAATGCGGCATACTGTCGGGCATTTCCATTATTACCACAGGCGCCGGCACATTAGTTTCGAACTTCATTATCAGATCAATCTTATATTCATCTTCAATTTCGGTTCGTACAACTTCCCAGGTGTAGGTAATCGCCTGGAAACTGATAAATATTGTTTGTTCGAGCGTTTTTCCGCCATCGACCACGATATTATTACGGTAACCTTCGTGTTTTTCTGCCTCGATGGTCATGGAATAATACCCTTCAGGAATACTGTCGGTTGTAAAAATACCATCTGCGCCAGTAAAACCTTCGGCTACAGTTACGCCACTGAACGGATGCTTGATTGTTACATGCGCATTCTGAACATGTGGAGCTTCGTTGGTATTGTAGGTGTATTCGTCAACCACATCTATTTGAACTAAACCTTTGGCGTTGGAAACTGCTTCAATTTTGTAAGGCATTAAAATTCCCTTGCCATGTTCGCAGTTGAAAGCTATAGAACCATTTACAGGCGTATTCAGCAATAAATCATTGTCGGTGAGTTTGAGTGTAATCGTTGCATTTTCGCCGGTTTTCAGATTTGGAATAGTATCAGTGCTAACCAATGTCATGTAATTTACAGCTGGAACACTTACAATAATTTTTCCGGATTCTCCGGCACCCTTGTTGAATAAAGTAAACTCAACTATTTTCGAAGAACCTTTGGAAACAGTAGTAATAAGCGACGATGGATTGGTTTCAAGAATTGCTTCCTGTTCCTGACAGAAATAGAACGCATCGTAACTTACGCTCACACCTTCGTCGGCTGTAAGAATTATTTTTAGTTTCAGATAATCATTAGCCAAAGTACGTTTTGTTCCAAGCACTGTATAATTCAGATTAACCACAGCATTGCCGGGCAATACGCTCAAATTCTGTGGCGTAAGCGTACAACCTTCGGGCAATTGCACAACACTCATTTTTACATTATTCAATGCAACATTACTGTTATTTTTAAGAGTCAAAGTTCCGTTTAACGGATCGCCCACTTTGGTCATCCATATTATATAATCAGTTCCGGTACGTTTGAATCCCAAAATATCAAACGCATCCTGAATATCAGTTAAACCTTCATCGGGATAACATGCGCCAACATCGTAATGCCCTGATTCATTAGGTAGAGGATTAAAATCGATAGAATAATTACCTGATGCATCTGTTTTTGCTACCAATGTTTTTCTTGTACCGTTACTTAACAGATAAACATCAACATCAGAATCCGCAGCAGGAAGTCCGTTTATTTTTGTCGCCTTCCCGTGAATTGTAATAGGTTTATCCGGCAAAGTTTGAGCAATGTCAACAATAGCAGTAGCGGAATATTCGGGTTGTACAACAACAGGAATGGGCATAAAAGTATTGTTAGTATAAACCAATTCGCTTACTACATTCAGAGGATTAGCATGAGGCAATAAATAATATTTACCGGTTTTTGTCGGCATTTTCAGTTTAGTGCTGAAAGCCACCGAATCGCCCATCATGATTTGTGCCGAGGTTTGGAATTGTCCGAGCGATTGATCAGCTGTTTCGTTAAGATAAATATCTTTCGATAAATAAAATCCAACCTTTGAACCCATTGGCGCATTCAGATAACCCTGATTTACAAGCGTTCCGCTAACAGTTATTGTATCGTTTGTTAAAACATTGTCGCGGGTAATTTTTACATTATGCAATACAAAATCAGGTTTATTCAAATCGGTAACATAAACCGAGCAGAAGCCTGAAATAAATCCGGGTGCTTGTACCGAGATACTTACCATTTGTGTTCCATCTTCTATTCCATCGTTTATGGTTGAAATGGGTACTTCAACTGATTTCTGACCATTCAGAATTGTGGCTGAAGTGGGCAAAACAATTTCAGTAGGATCATTATGACTGATATTTACAACCAAATTTCCTGTTGTACCCGTATTTCTTGTTATTATCAGCTTTCCGGCATTTTCTCTGCCTTCGAAAATCGAAACCGGATTAACAGTTGCATTCAAAGCCGGTCCATCATTATCGGCAATAACAAGTGTTTTTGTTGCCACACCACCATTTTCAGGTGTGGAGTTACAACCGCATGAACTCAGATGTACTGCGCCCGTAATCTGTACAGGCCGATAACCATCCACTTCGGCATTGTCAATTACTCCAATATTGAACTGAGCAGTACTTGACCCGGATGGTAAAGTAATTGAAGGTGGTAAAATCAATGCATCGGGCACAGAAGCCGAGAAATTTACAGTTATATTTCCGGTACCGGATAATCTCCTCAATGTAGCATAACAAGCGTAAACTCCTGCTGTTTCGGGCACTGTGTCGGCAGTGAGCGTTAATTCAAGCTGAGGTACATCATCATCGATAATTGAACACCAAACTTCGCCCGACACAAAACCTCCGGAGCTGATTGTCAATTTCACATCTTCAGTCAGTTCGGGAGTTTTATCATTGAAAACATATACCGGAATGGTTACAACCGAATCGTTTGCCGGAATTGTGGCAGCATTTACAAACTGCCATTGAGTGGGTCGGTTTGTTGATAAAACAACCTGTAACGGCATATTTGTAACCAGATTTCTCGAAATTCTGAGCGATAATGTATCCCCTTCGTTAGCTACTGTTTTATTCAGTTTTGCTTTGAGGACGGTTGCTTCATTGTCGAGAATTTGAAGATTTGCTGAGTCAGGACGATGAGCTGATGCAGTAACTTTAATCTTTACATTTCGCGGACCTTCAACAATAGTATTATCAATAGCCGTAAGATTGAAAATTGCCGATGAAGCATTGGCATTGATCGTTACACTTGCAGGGATATTTATTTGTCCGCTGGGAATATTTGTAATTGTTACCGGTAAATCAGCTGCAAAATCACCGCTTCGCGTTACCACACAGCGTACTTCAGCTGTAGAACCTTCCGAAAGTGAATTAGTAGCTACACTTAAAAAAAGCCGATTAACTGCGGTAACGGAATTTGCAGACAAAGCAGTATTATTGGCTGCTGTTCCTGTGAATTCAACTAATGAAGCCGATGGAACGAGCAAAACTTCAATTTTTGCATTGCCCGAAAAACGAATTACATCGGGAATTTTGAATTTGTGGCTTCTGTTTAGGGTTTGACCAACCGGCAAATCCACAGAGCTTACCGGATAAGGATTCAATAAAATACGCTGTCCGTTATCGGGAACAAGCGTAATTCTTTCGCTCCAGCCACCCAATGCATCGGCATTACCGATATTTTCAACTTTCCAGTTTACGGTGAGTGAATCGCCCGGAACAAGTTGAGAACCAACTGCATTAATATCTTTCACCTTAATGTCGGGGAAAGGTTTAAGAACAACGGTTACAGAATCGGCAAACCTACGCTGATTGTTATTTTCGTTCAACTCTGCCAATTCATTGTAAACATCGGTACGTACAAAAATATAGTATTTTCCACTGTATTCTGTTGGCATACCAATGGTGTAGGTTTGTGTGTAAGTTTCGTTTACGGCTAATTGCTTCAAATTGTATTTAGCCATCAACTGAGTTTTTGCACCATTTGCCGACGAGTCAGTGGAAATATACACCATATCGCGCCAAAGTGTGGCTCCGGTACTTTCCTGTCCTTGATTTTTCACCGTAAATGTAACGTCGAACTGACTTCCGGAAAGAATGTTTTTGGAAGTCTGAACATCGGTAATAATCAAATCGGGGAAATTCCGCACCGTAAATGACTGCACATCGCTTTCAAGCGACGAACAATCGTTGATGGAAGCAATTTTCCATTTATAGGTTTTTCCGGGAATTAAATCAGATAACCAGGTATTCGTTCCGTAAATGTAAGAGCGGTACGGACTTGCAGGCATAGTAGCGCCATCTTCCCAAAGGAAAAGATTGTAATAGCGTACATTTACAGCCGGTTGCCAGTAAAGATTAAAAGATGGATTTTGATTTACCGCACCGTTTTCGGGCAATAATCCTGTAACTTTAGTGGTAGGCTGACATTGTACACCTACAGTTCCGGAATAAACAAATGCTCTTAAATCTTCATTAAAAGATGCATTCTGGAAATTAACTGTATGAGTTCCGGTATTTACAGCTTTCAGAGCAACCCGGCACAAAGTTCCGTTGCCTGTAAGAGGAGTTGATGTAGCAAACGAAATTTTTACCAGTGTTCCTTCGCCATTGCTTTGTAACGAAACAGGATAATCTACCGCTTCTATTAGTGATTTTGTTCCCTGAAGGTTTCCGTTAAATGTCAACTCGAAACTACCCGAATACACTTGAGTTCCCGGGGCAATTTCAATTTTTATCGGCAAATAAAAAGTATCTCCCGGTAAAGCTCCGGTGGGTTGTATGCTTAGTTTTATGCCCCGAACATCAATCACTCCGCTTGTGTAAGCCACATTTGCTTTCGCATCGGTAACTGATATTTTTGTTGTTCCGGGCGAAACGCCTGTAACCAATCCGGTAGTTGGATTTACGGTTGCAATGGCGTTGTTCATGCTTCCATAAGTATAAGGAGCAGTCCCGCTTCCCGAATACATTTGTACCGTTTGCCCCACATAAATTTCGGCATTATCAGGCCAAATATCAGGGAATGGCATTGTTGTGGCGTTTATATAACCACGATTATATGTTAAGGCAGGATCGCCTTCATTCAACATCGAAAGTGATGAATTCCAGTCAATATACGTCCATCCGGATCTTATGGAGCGAAACCTCATATAAATGAAAGCACCTTTACCAACTAATGCT
>CAZDSY010000112.1:0-10892 GCA_964508285.1 uncultured Paludibacter sp. | reverse complement strand
TTGTTGATAATTCTACAATAATTAAACAAGATAGTTGCGGACTACGCTTAAAAGGGAACACTAGTCGTCGGCGGCCCGAAGGAAAAAAGGGAGAAATCCACAATTCCACAAATCCTGACTGGCATCATGCAAGTTTTAGCATAAAATTTAACAAATACATTAAAAGTCAGGAAATTGCGGCTATTGATAGAATTAATTTAAAATGGTTTAAGGATGATGCAATGTACCTTCGGGAAGTTTATTGTTATGATTTGTTTGAGAGATTTGGAGTATGGACTGCTCCCAAATCATCGTATGCGAGGTTAAAACTAAAAATTAAAGAAGATAAAAACACTGTATATTACGGAGTTTACCAACTACTCGAAGTTGTAAATGATGATTATTTAAAAAGTAGAAAAAAGTTATTTGCCGATGATAATGGTTTTCTTTGGAAAGCAAACTGGGGAGCTGATTTTGTCTCACCCAATACCTCTGCAATGGACATAGAAAATATTACACTCGACAAAACATATACTCCGGTTTACGATTTGAAAACCAACACTCAAAGTTTAGTATTAGCTCGTCAAATTCTTGTTGATTTTATTGAAAATCTCAACTCAAAATCCGGCAACGATTTCAAAGCCTGGATTAGTACAGTTACCGATGTGCCACTTTTTCTGAAAACTTATGCTGTGAGCGTGCTGTGTGGCATGTGGGACGATTATTGGGTGAACAAAAATAACTTTTACTTTTATTTCAACTCACAAGGAAAATTCTTTTTTATTCCTTACGATTATGATAATACCTTGGGTACATCATCTATTATGAACGATTCAGGCAGACAAAATTTACTGAATTGGGGAAACAATTCGCATCCGCTGGTAAAAAAAATTATTGATATACCGGAATATCGTTCACTTTATATTTCGTATATCAGAGAACTCTGCAATCCGGCAAATGATTTATTTCATGCAACAAAAAGCGGAATTCGCATAACAAACTGGCACAACATGATAAGTAATTATATCTCAAATGACACCGGCGAAGATATGATTATTGAAGATAAACCTGCAAGTTGGGGTAACTGTGGCTTTTACAGGTTGCTTGGAAATTCGAATAACTATTTTGTGATTAGGGCTGAAAATATTCCTTGATAAATCTAATAATTTTACTCATAAATTCGATAGAAATTCACAAACGAAAAAAGGACGAAAACAAAATTTCTCCTTTTTTGTCTGCGATATTTTAATGCTATATCAGATTGCTCCCAATGCTTGTTCCAAATCGGCAAGAATATCATCGATATGCTCAATTCCCACTGAAATACGCACCAATCCTGGCACTACGCCTGAAGCAATCTGATCTTCGGGCGAAAGCTGTTCGTGTGTAGTGGCAGCCGGGTGAATAATTAGCGATTTAGCATCGCCAACATTTGCCAAATGGCTGATTAATTTTACATTATCAATCAAAGTATCGGCATTTTTAGAATCTCCCTTTACTTTAAAGGTTAGCACCCCTCCAAAACCGCGCGTAAAATATTTCTTTGCTATTTCGTGATATTTGCTGCTTTTAAGTCCGGGATAATTCACATATTCCACTTTTGGATGTTTTTCGAGCCATTCGGCAACTTTTTGCGCATTTTCCACATGACGTTCAACTCGAAGAGAAAGCGTTTCAAGTCCCTGAATCAGCAGGAAGGAATTGAACGGACTTATGGCATTTCCCCAATCGCGTAAACCTTCGACACGAGCACGAATATTGAAAGCAATATTTCCGAAAGGTCCATCGAATCCAAAAACATCCCAAAAAACCAACCCGTGATAACCTTCGGAAGGTTCTGTGAATGAAGGAAATTTGCCATTTCCCCAATTGAATTTTCCGCTATCGACAATTACACCACCGAGTGATGTTCCGTGTCCGCCAATCCATTTTGTGGCTGACTCAACTACAATGGAAGCGCCATGTTTCAAAGGTTGAAAAATTGCGCCGCCCGCGCCAAATGTGTTATCAACAATTAATGGAATGCCGTGTTTGTCGGCAACAGCTGCTATGGCTTCAAAATCCGGCACATTCAAATCCGGATTTCCGATGGTTTCTAAATAAAGTGCTTTTGTATTGTCGTCAATCAGAGCCTCATATTCAGCAGGTTCATCATTTTTCACAAATCGGGCTTCTACGCCAAGACGTTTGAACTGCACTTTAAACTGATTGTATGTTCCGCCGTAAAGGTGTGATGAAGAAACAAAATTATCACCGTTTTGTAAAATATTATTCAGCGCGATAAACTGTGCCGATTGACCTGAAGAAGTAGCCAAAGCAGTTACTCCACCTTCGAGAGCCGCAATGCGCTTTTCGAAAACATCAGTAGTAGGATTCATCAATCGTGTATAGATATTTCCGAACTTGCGTAAAGCAAATAAATCAGCTCCGTGTTGTGCATCATCGAATATATACGATGAAGTTTGATAAATGGGCACTGCCCTCGCGTTGGTGGTTTTGTCCACTTCTTGTCCTGCATGAACTTGCAGCGTTTCAAATTTTTGTAACATATTATTAATTTGTTTCGTGTTTAGCGTTTTTCTTCGCGTTTCGCGTTGATTCTTAATTGTAAATTATAAAATTGGAAATTATAATGGGTATTCTTCGAAAGCATAAAGCAATGTTGAAAGATAGCGTTCGCCTGTATCAGGTAATAAAGCAACAATGTTTTTACCTTTATTTTCAGGGCGAAGGGCTAATTGTGTAGCTGCATAAGCGGCTGCTCCCGATGATATTCCTACTAACAAACCTTCCTGTTGTGCCAATTGACGCGCAGTAAGAATTGCATTATCATTGCTTACCTGAAAAATTTCGTCAACTACTTCAGGATTGAAGTTTTTCGGGATAAAACCTGCGCCAATTCCCTGAATTTTGTGCGGACCGGGAGCTCCTCCTGAAAGTACCGGAGAATCGGCAGGTTCAACTGCAACAATTTTTATCGCTGAATTTTTTTCTTTCAGATATTTTCCAACACCGCTAATTGTACCTCCTGTACCTACTCCACCAACAAAAATATTAATTTTCCCATCGGTATCGTTCCAAATTTCGACAGCTGTAGTTCTGTAATGAACAGCAGGATTCGCTGCATTTTCGAACTGTTGTGGAATAAACGATGCAGGATTTTCAGCGTGCAATTCCTCTGCTTTGGCTATAGCACCTTTCATCCCATTTGCTCCGGGTGTTAATACCAAATTTGCACCCAGCGCTTTTAAAAGATTCCTGCGTTCAACACTCATGGTTTCGGGCATTGTAAGCGTAAGCTTATAGCCTTTTACCGCTGCTACCATTGCCAAACCAATTCCGGTATTTCCACTGGTTGGTTCTATAATTTCCACTCCGGATTTCAGTATTCCTTTGGCTTCAGCATCTTCAATCATGGCAAGCGCGATACGTTCCTTTACGCAACCGGCAGGATTAAATGATTCTAATTTCACGATTACATTTGCCTGCAGTTCTTTTGCTTGAGCGTAATTCGAAAGTTGTAATAATGGAGTGTTTCCAATCAACTGTGTTAGTTTCTGTGCAATTTTTGCCATATTGTTTATTGTTTTAATATTTTTCTTTATTTAATGATGCAAAGATACTTTCCGAGAACATCGAAAACAATCGCATAAGTATGGTATTTTTCATCGCATCTGTTAGGTAGAAAAAATTTCTATAATTATTAAATCGACCCCTAACCCCCTAAAGGGGCAGGGCTGTTAAGTTCTAAAAAGTTCTTTGAAATTATTATCTTTGCATAAAAAACAGTATGAGATTAGTAGATTGTTTATCAGCAATTGAAGATCCTCGTCGCAAACAGGGTCAACGCTATGGGAGTGTAGCCATTTTATTGATAATCCTCATGGGAATACTACGTGGGCGCTATGGCTATCGTGAGATTGGACGTTTTTGTAAGTTAAACGAAGCGGTTTTAATTAATCATTTCGGTTTTAAAAACAATAAAGTACCTTCTCATGTTAGCATTCGAGCATTTATACTCAGTGCGGATTTTGTCTCCATCCAGAAAGCTTTTCATAAATGGACAAAAGATTATGTCCAAATAGAAGAGGGTGAATGGATAAGTATCGATGGCAAAAGTATTCGTTCAACTGTAAATGATTGTTCCAATGAATTTCAAAACTTTGTTTCTCTTGTGAGCTTATTTAGCAGTAAACGCGAACAGGTGTTGCACGTTGAAAGATTGGAAAACAAGAAAGATTACGAGGGCAAAACCGTTGAGGATTTACTTGAAATCTTAGATTTGAAAGGCGTTACTTTTACATTAGATGCCTTGCATTGTAAAAAAAACTCTAAGAAAAATCGTAGACCACAGCAATCATTATCTGGTGAAAGTAAAAGGGAATCAACCAAAACTCAAAGCCGCACTTGAAGATACAATCATTCTGAATGAGCCAGTTGGTTATCATAAAGAAGAAGCTTTGAAAAGAGGTCGACTTGAAATCAGAGAAACTTACCTTTATGCTCGAGAGAATAATTTGGCAGAGGGTTGGGAGAGTATCCAGACAATTGCTTTAGTTTGTCGAAACTTTCTTTCCAGGAAGAAAGAACACAAAACAGAAAGCATTTATGTCTCGGATTTACAAACAACCGACGCTCAATATATTGCTCAAGGAATACGCTCACATTGGCACATTGAGAATAAACTGCATTATACCAAAGATGTTATAAAGTTGGAGGATGCTACATGTACCAAAAATAAGCAGACTGCCCCAATTCTAGCTTTGCTGAGAGATTTTGTTTTCAATATCTTAAAAACAAAAAACAAATCAATCAAACAGGCTACTGAAATTTTTGCAAATTATAATGTCAAAGAACTCTTATATATAATAAATAGAACTTAACAGCCCTGCCCCTTTAGGGGGTTAGGGGGCGAATTAATACTTATTTTTTCTTGTTTTTCTGAAACCGGATATCAGGCTTTCGCCCTGACCGGTTATGGATAATACTTTGTTATTACAGATAAATACTCCTCCCTCTACAGCGTCGGGGCCATCGGCGGGAGCTTTCATTCCGGGGCTGAAAAGTTTGAATTGCTCAATGAGTCTTTTCATATTCGGGTTTTCTTTTTCCCTGATATTAAAAACCAGTCGTCCGGTTCTCACCAGGGGCTCGAGGTTTCCTTCTATACGGCTGAACTTATCAGGCTTTTTGCGCGGATCCGGAATAATACCAATATGGTGATTGCGCTCAACGCCTTTTTTATAAAATAGCGGCATATATACCTGCTCGAAAAATGGTTGCTGAAGCGTGTTGTTTTCCTGATAGTTGTAAACCTGTGTTTTACCACCTACGTAGTCATCAATCCAGTATGTCCAGTCCACAAACTCTTCATTGGTAACCCGGTCGAGAAAGCCGGTAATCACATAAAATCTGCCATCGACATGCCCAATCAGCCACAAAGCCTTGGTCGAGTTTTTGCGGTCGTTTACATTATTACTCGGGGACGGGTCGGCATACGCCACCAGGAAGCGAAATTTATGAAGCGGTGGAACCTCGGCAAATGTCAGGTCTTCATCCCTGAACACGGCGCCTTCGGTAATAGGATTATTCATGTACTCCTTTTGGAACGAGCGGTAGCCCATAAATTTCTCCATCTCGAGTACCTCTGCTTTTGTCCACTTCTCAGCCCAGGTAACATCCCCGTTTTTGTCGTAAATATTGACTTGTGAAACGTGCACGCTTTCAATCTCGCTCACGCGTTGCAATACGGAGGTTTTACCTATTAAGTTACCTACCATGATAAAACGTCCACGCCCGCCGTCGAGCACACCGAAAAGCGCCTCCTTTACCCAGTCGGTTAGTTTATTCACACGGCTTTCGTTCTGGCATAGTTCGTCATCGTCCAAGTCATCAATTACCACATAGTCCGGGCGCTGATCGCGGTAGCGGAGACCACGGGGCGACTGACCGCGACCGAGCGCAAAAAAAGCGCAACCGTCGCGCGTAACAAACGAACCTTCCGCCCAATGCCCAGCGTTGTACTGCTCACCAAAATCGTTAATGTATCGCTGATTGAATTGTAGCTCACTTTGTACGTCGGCAAGTAATGTATTGGCATTGTCTGAGCTTTTACCCACGATCACCATTACGTTCAGCTCGCGTTTTTCCTGGCACTTAAGCCAAAGAGGAACGAACACGTCCATGTGGGTAGATTTGGCATGAGCGCGTGCCCACTTAAAAACAGCTTTCAAGTTTTTGCATTTCAGTATTTCGTTTGCCGCTTTAATTTGAAATTTACCTGTTTTACATTTGGCGAAATGTGGAAAATAGTACTCTACAAAAAAGGCATAATCTTTCCTGGCGCGCTTGATACGTGCCAACTGGGTGGCTCTCGATTCGGAGCGGTCAACAACCGTTTGCTGCTGAACCTCTTCGTTGTGAAGCTGCCACTCCTTGAGGGCGTCTGTAATTTTTTTTAATGCCATTGTAATGTTGTTTCCATACCCGCAAACTGTCACTTAGTATTAGCTCGCAGCAGCTTTCCATGTCGCGAATGCTTTTGTCTAAATGTGTTGATTTACCGGCCATAGCTACATCTTTGTTATGTGCTCGTTAATGTATAAATCCTGATATTTATTTATGGCGCGTATAAGAGCGGGAGTTACTTCGGGGTCGAAGGTAGCGCGGTATTGAATCCACTTGCTGAACGCCATAAACACATCAATGGTGCTTACTATGTTCGCCTTTTTGTCGAGTTTTTCAATGGCGCTTGCAAACTTCGCCAGCTTGTCGGGGAGCGTGCTGATTATTTCCACATCGTCCGATTCATATACCTGGTCGAGTACTTTGTTAAGCGCCGCCAGGGCTTTGTTTACCAGTTCGGGGCGTGTGACATTAATTCCGGCACGGCGTGCGGCCCAACCTTCTTTTTCCACCCAGCTGGATATGGTTTGTTCACTCACTCCAACTTTTTCGGCTATAACCTTTTGCGTTTCGCCGTTCATATAATACATCCTCGAGAGCTCCTTTTTTTGCTCCATTTCTTTTTTATTAGCCATATTATCAGGTTTGATTTTTCAGCAAAATAATCTTATATCCCGCTGATATGAAAAAATTTATGACAGTGTGGCACTGATTTTTTGCGGTGATAATTTTATAAAGGATTTTTGCGTAACAATTCGCTCAAAAAAGGGCAAAAAACAATTTTATCAGCAAAAAAAATGGATCCAATAACATTTGTTCTCATCGACGAGTCAGTTCTTACCAACGGTATGCGAGTCCTGGTTGACGGTATAAGTACAGAGCAGTTCGCCAAAAATCCGGTTATGTTTTATTTACATAACGATTGGAGTCTGCCGATAGGTAAGTGGACAAATGTGCGCAAAGAAAGTGGCCAGATATTGGCCGACGCCGATTTTGACGAGGACGATGATGATAAAGAAGTTCAGCGTATCATCAAAAAAGTAAAAAAAGGGTATATCAAAATGGCAAGCGCAGGGCTGGTTGACCTGGAGCTGAGCGATGATGCCGCTTATAGAATTGATAGGCAAACAGGTTATACCGTTTTGCGCTCACGCCTTCGTGAGGCATCAATCGTCCCAATCGGCCGAAACCATAATTCAATGGCTTTCTTCAGATTATATGATGCCGATGGGAATGAATTAAACCCCGCGAAAAAAGAGGACGAACTAAAACTATCGGACTTTATTGTTAAACCAAAAATAGAAAGCAAAATGACTAAAAAGTATTTACAGATTCTCAACCTTGCCGATGGGGCAACGGATGAGATGATTGAAGCAGCCATTGACAAGCTGCTCGGCGATAAGAAGGCTGCCACAGCGCGAGCCGACAAAGCCGAAAGCGATCTGAAGGAACTACGGTTAGCCGATGCCAGGGCTAAACGCACCGCTTTTGAGGCAGAACTTGACGCCGCTTTTAAAGACGGTCGCCTGAGCGAAAAACCTGATGGTGTTAAACTCACGCCCGTAAAAGACGGCATGTTGAACCTCTTTGACAAAGATCCGGAAGGAACTCGCGTAATGCTTGCCAGCATTGCGAAGCCTCAGAAGCTGCAAAACATGGAACTTGGCTATAAAGACAGCAAAGAGTTCAAGGAACTGGAAGCTATGGACTATGGGCAGATGGATAAAGCCGGTAAGGCGCTGCTTTGCCGCGACAAATACCCGGATATGTACAAAGAAAAGTATAAAGCCAAATTCGGCAAAGAACCGAAAATGAGCTAAACGATTTTCAATTTAATTATTTACAATTTACAATTAAAAAAAGGTATGAAAAAGATTGTTGCATTATTATTCAACCTCATGATTGGGGTAATTGTGGCATCGGCCACAGGTGGCGGCGCACTTTTCGCGCTCGGCATAGGCGGCGGGCTGTCACTCATTAAAACAGGAACGGAAGGTCTGCAAATGGCCATTCAGAAAGAAATTTGGGAAAACGATATTGTGGAGGCTCTTTGGGCAAACAACCAGTTCATGCAATTTGCGTTTAGCGCAGATGAGTACGTTTTAGCGGGGAAAGTAGTTCACATCCCGCAGGCCGGTAGTTCGGTAAGCGTAAGCACCAACCGAAGCTCGTTGCCAGCCACGGTAACAACAAGAACCGATACTGAAATTAATTACTCGCTCGATGAGCTTACGTCCGATCCGGTTCTAATTCCGAACGCCGATACCGTGGAACTGAGCTACGACAAGCGCAACTCTGTGCTGGGCGACACCAAAAACGCCTTAGCTGAAGCGGCAGCGCTGAACCTGCTCTTTAAATGGAACCCATCAGCGGCGGCTAATATTATTCGAACTACCGGCTCCGCCATAGCGGCACATACCGACAGTGCCACGGGTAACCGAAAAGCGTTTACAGTGGCAGATGTAAAAGCGGCTAACAAGCAGTTTAACAAGTGGAATATACCCACAACCGACCGCTACATGATGCTCGACGCCGATATGTACGACCAGTTAATGTCCGATTTGAGCGCCACACAATACCGCGACTTCTCAGCTTCGCTCGACCAGGCAAATGGTGTAGTGGGTAAACTTTACAGCTTTAACATTATGCAGCGCGCCACAGTGGCACGCTATACCAACGCCACCCCTCCGGTTCCAGTAGCATGGACAGCCGCCGGCGCGGCCACCCATAACGCGGCAGCTATTGCATGGCACAAAAACTCCGTCGAGCGTGCTTTAGGTATTGTGAATTTCTTTGAAAAACTGGGCGATCCCCAATATTATGGCGATGTTTATTCTGCACTGGTTCGTATTGGCGGTCGTATCCGCCGAACCGATGGTAAAGGTATTCTTGCCATAGTACAGGAGGCTACTACTTAATAATCTCCGTGTGTGTAACCCCGCCCCTCTACCTCTCCGAAGTATCGGAGCTGAGGGAGCGGCGGGGTTTAGTACAGACAAGGAATGCCTTGTATCTACCAACTATAAACTAAAATGAAACGTAAGGTTAATATAATAGTGATTCATTGCAGCGCCACGCGCGCCACGCTTGACTATACGCCGGATATGCTTATCCGCGATCATAAGGCACGGGGCTTTAGCCATGCGGGTTATCACTTTTATATACGTAAATCAGGGCAGCGCGTTCCGATGCGCAACCTCGAGGAGCCCGGCGCTCATGTAGCCGGTTATAATTCCAATACCATCGGCATTTGTTACGAGGGCGGATTGGACGCCGCGGGAAAGCCCGCCGACACCAGAACCCCGCAACAAAAGCAGGCACTCACGGCACTTGTCAAAGAGCTGATGCAGTTAGCCCCAGGGGTTAAACGCGTTTGCGGCCACCGCGATCTGTCGCCCGATAAAAACGGCAACGGTACGATAGAGCCCAACGAATGGTTAAAAATGTGCCCGTGCTTCGACGCGGAGAAGGAGTATAAAACAGTTTATAGTTTATAGTTTATTGCATTTCCTCTATAAGCGAAAAAACTTTCAAACTTTTCAAACTATAAACTATAAGCTATAAACTAAAAAAATGGAGTGGTTAGTTTTAGTAATTTCATTTATCACAGGCGGAGGGCTTGTTGCCATACTTACCATTAAACCGCAGCGGCGGAAGGTAAGAGCGGAGGCCAAGCAAACCGAAGCCAGCGCCGGAACTACCGAAATCGAAAACCTGTCGCGCATTGCAAAGGAATGGCGCGAATATGCCGAGGAGGCCGAAATGCGCTACTCAAGCATGACCAAACTGATGCAGGCACAAATAGAGTCGCTCAGCGCCGATGTGGCAAAGCTGCATAAACAGCTGAGGCAGATTTTAAAAATCATAAAGGAAATGAACCATGACAATCTCGAACAAAAAAAGCGCGAAGCAAACGAAATTTCCAACTCGTGAGATAGCCGTTTACATTATATTTATTGCCGTGGCGCTGCTTATTGCCGTGGGGCTTGGCGGATGCAAGGGGCCAAAGGAACTGGCTGCCAAAACAAAGGTGAGAACTGACGTAAAGGAGCACGAGGAGGTAAAAGTGAGCGACAAATCAACTGCAAGATCGGATTCATCTTTCGTTACAACCATAGAGGAAATTGAGCGCAAAACAACCGAGTTCGAAGCCAGGCTGATTACTTACGATACGGAAAAACCTGTGATACCCGAAACGGGTAGGCCTCCGGTAGCAAGTGAATTAATTTATAGCAATAAGACTAACGCCGATAAAAAGCTAACCGAAAGCGCCAAAGGAGCATCTTCCCGACGTCAGGAAAATGATATAGAGATAGATCACAAGCGGAAAATGCGCGCTGTAAAGGATAGCGCTGTGGCCGAAAGCCAAAAACAGCCGGTTAAAAAGGAAACATACGGCGCGTTCTGGTGGGTTAGGCTATTACCATTTATCGCCCTGGCGCTTTGGGCTGTATATAAATTTTATCTGCCGGATAAACTCAAAAAAATTTTCAAATCTTTAAAAAATA
>CAZDSY010000111.1:0-10913 GCA_964508285.1 uncultured Paludibacter sp. | reverse complement strand
TGTTTTGCTCCGGCAAGCCCCGCTACATCTTTGAAAGTAACTTTATTTACAGTATTTCCCTTGTCAAAGAGTTGCGCTTTTGATTTTCCAACGCTGAAAATTCCGCCGCCTCCGCCTCCACCCATTTGTCCTGTCATGCGTCTGTTAATAAACACAAAAAAACCGATTAGTAATGCAAAAGGTAGAATTGAATAAAGAAACATTTCAAAATAGTCTCTTCCTGCCTGATAATTTACATCATCAGTGTATTTCTTTGATTTCTGCATTTCACTGATATATTCAGAAAAACTTTCAACAGAAGGTATTCGAACACTTATACGGGGATTTTTGTCGTAAATATCAGATTTTTCACCAAAAACTTTTTTTACGACATTCTTTTTTACATCTGCTTCAAGAATATTTTTTGCAGAAATAACATCAATATTACCTATGTACCCTGAATCTACATACACCTGGAATTTCGAGAATGGTACCTCTTTGATGGGTGTTCCGTTGTTAAAAAAATATGAACCAATTAATAGCAAAATGATAAAACCGTAAATCCATGAAATACTGAACTTTGGTGATTTACCTGTAGGTTTGTTGGTGGGTTTATTTTCCATTTTTATTTAGTAATTCTTTTTCTTTGTGTCAGTTTATATCGTCGTAAGTAACAATTTCGGCATCAGCCCATAGATGTTCAATATCGTAAAAAGCGCGGGTATGACGCTGAAATACATGTACTATTGCTTGTCCATAGTCAAGTGCAATCCATTCTGCATTTTCAAAGCCTGCAGTAGCATGGGGTTTTATATTCGCTTTTTCACTCATGTAATCTTTTATTGAAGTAGCAATTGCATTCACATGGATGTTCGAATCTCCTTCGCAAATTACAAAAAACCCACAAGGAGCCTCTTTCAACTTTTGCATATCAATAACAACAATACGTTTTCCTTTCTTCTCTTGTATTCCTTCAACAATTTTGGATACAATTTGTTTGTTAGGGGTTTTTCTCATTTTGAATTAAAACTCTGGTATATAGCAAAAAAGTTATTCTACTTTGAATTTGTTTTTAAAAAATATTTTTAAAAGTTATTATTTGAGTTAATTGTACGTCAAAATCTATACCTTTTAGTAAAAGTAATTATAACATAAATTTAAGTGACATAATGACAGTATTAAGCAATTCTTAACTATCAATAAAAATAAAACCTAACAGACTTCATGAGCCTGTTAGGTGTAGGGTAAGAAAAAATTTTACAAAATGTGATATTTCACTGTTTTATATAAAAACCAGATTATATCAGTTATTTAATAATTGAAAGAAAAGTTTGATCAGTAAAGAATTTCGAGAATTCAAGATCAGTTGCAGCTCTTACAGCATAAGTATTGTTTGCTTGTACAGCTTTACGTAAATTTTCATATACAGCATCTCTGTCGTTTGTACGGGCACCTACAACTGCTCCGAGGTATGCAGTGGTGGCATCAGGATTTTTCACGCTTGCCAGTGTATTGCGTGCAGCACTGTATTCCTTGTTAAGAATTTGCAAAAGAGCAGCATTATTCGTTGCTACTGAACCGAAAGCAGTTTTTGCTCTTACATAGTCACCTTTCATAATATAAAGTGAACCAAGTGCATTGCTCAGATTTCCCGCTGAACCGGCAGCTTTTCCAAATAATTCTTCTGCGCGATCAAGATTACCGGAAGCAAGTGCAGCCATACCTGCATTGTAATTCATATCGGCATTGTTAGGTGCAAGTGCAAGTGCTTTTCCATAAAGGGCTGTAGCTTCTGACAAATTACCCTGTACGTATTTTATTGCAGCAAGATTATTGAAACCTCGCGCACAATTGGGATAAAGATCAATAACTTTCTGATAAATAGCTGCCTTTTCAGCATTGCTGTTTGTAATTGAAGCTGCGTAAAGTAGTTCTTCAAGCGAAAGTGCAGAGGGATTGCTTTTTGCAATACTAGCAATTTCCTGATCTGATTTTCCGGTAACATCAACGGTTAATTTCATACGTGAACGACGTAATTGTGGAAGAATTTCTTCAGCAATAGCTTTAAACGCTACGGAAAGATTTTTAATTTCACGTTCACGCTGTTCAGGATCGGTGTACATTGAAAGCACGCGTAAAATAACCTGTTTATCCTGGATATTTGATGCTTCCATAAGTTTCTGGAATCCCTCCCAGTCTTCTGCTGTAAATTTCGAATCAATTTTTACGTTCGTTTTCAACTTTTTCATCTCACGATTAATGAAATCAGAAGTTACTTTCTGACGTTTTTCTGCAAGATTTGTATTTAAGTCGATACTACCGTCGGGCGATGCATAACCTGAAATTTCAAAAGCAGACACTTCTTTGTTTTGCGTGTCGATAGCTTCCTTAATTTTTTTGGTCAATGCAACTACATCAGCTGATTTAGTTTCTGAGGTGCGAAGATTTGATTGCTGTATAAGGAACATAATATCAGCTTCCTGCATTTCCTGAATTACACGCTGAAATTTATCTGCAACAATTACAGCTCCTGCACCATCAGCACCTGTACCAGAACCGAGTCCGAGTCCGTTGGCAGCAAGTTGTGAAGTGGCAAGTACTCCATCGGCAACTTTTACAGAAGGAATAGTGTAGTTTTTCTTTTTGGTGGCTACTTTAAATTCAAGAAACAATTCAGATTTTGCCATTTCGGGAACAAAATCGAATGACACAGGCATTGTATAAGCTCCACCTGCTTTGAAAGAAATAGTTTTATCATTTCCTACAACTTTTTCACCCTGAAATGAAGCAGACTGACCTTTAACTTCTTTGCCTGCAAACTTTAACACTGGTGTAACTGTTACAGTTGCATTTTTGGAAAAATACTTTTGAGGAAAATTTCCGGTTACTGTGGCAGTAACTTTTCCCCCTTTTTCTTCAAGCGGATTTGGCGTACATGTAAACAATGAAGGATCTAACGCTGTTAAGTCCTTATTACATGAACTGAAAAACACTACTGCAAGTAATGACATTACAAAGAATAAATTTTTTCTCATGATTTCGTTTTTATTATATTGATTATTAATTCTCAAATTTGTGATAACAAAAGTAGTAATTTTAACTGAATTTTTTCTTACTTTGCAGTAGAACAGATTCTTATTTAATTTTTTTTCATAAATATTCGAGTCTCTTTTTGATTTTCGAAATAATTATTATACAATGTACAGGAATATAACACATTATATAAGATTTTTCAGATACATCACTTTTAAAAAAATTGTAAATCTGTCACTTATTTATTTATCCTATTTCATTTCAAAGAAAAAGATTATTTTCGATGGAAAATTTATGCCTGCATTTATTTCGGTTGAACCAGCTGATTTTTGTCAATTAGGATGCCCTCAATGCCCTGTTGGGATAAATCTCAGACGAAAAGGAAATGTAGTGGATATGAATTTATATCGTGAAAGTATAGTTAAAATAAAGAAAACACTTTTGCATATTATTTTTTATTTTCAGGGTGAACCATTATTAAATCAAAAACTATCTGAAATGATAGCCTATGCGCATACTTTGGGGATTTACACTTCTACTTCGACAAACGGGCAGGCATTAAATTCTGAAAAAGCAAAAGAGCTGGTTTTATCGGGACTGGACAAACTCATAATTTCAATTGATGGAACTTCACAGGAAGTTTACGAAAAATACAGAAAAGGTGGTAAACTCGATAGAGCAATTAAAGCTGTAGAACATATTAATTATTGGAAAAAACAGCTACAATCAATTTCACCAATGATTGAAATTCAGTTTATAGTTTTTGGAACTAACGAACATCAAATTAACGATGTAAAAAAACTTTCCAAAACTCTGAAAGCTGACAGACTGACACTGAAAACTGCTCAGATTTATGATTATGAAAATGGCAGTGAACTTTTGCCCAAAACACAGAAATACAGCCGATACCGAAAATTACAAAATGGAAAATATGAAATAAAAAACAAGTTACATAACAGATGCCTCAGATTATGGAGCGGCGCAGTAATGAATGTAAACGGCGATGTATTACCCTGTTGTTTCGATAAAGACGCTTCGCATGCTTTTGGTAATTTGAACGAAGTGGGTTTTTCAGATATCATGAATGGTAACGCTGCAAGAACATTCAGAAAATCAATTCTTATCAACAGAAAACAACATGAAATTTGCCGTAATTGTACTGAAAAATAAATACGTCCAACGATTTAATTAAAGAAAACAATCAAATGAAACCTACAATTTTATGTTATCCAAAATGCGGAACATGCCGTAAGGCTGAAAAATGGCTGAAAGAAAACAACATTGAATATATCTACAGAGATATTAAAGAAACGAATCCATTAAGAGAAGAATTATCATCCTGGATAAATCAAAGCGATTATCCTGTTTCTAAATTTTTTAATACTAGTGGTTTACTATACAAAGAACAAAACATGAAAGACAAAGTAAAAACACTTTCGGAATCTGAACTGATTGATATACTTTCATCAAATGGACTTTTGGTAAAACGACCATTATTAATACATGGCGATAAAGTGCTTGTAGGTTTCAATGAAAAGGTATGGCAACATCATTTTGGATTATAAAAAGTAAGCAGCCGTCAGTTAAGTAAAACTAACGGCTGTCATTTCTTTGAATTTTAGCAATTTAGAATTCAAGTTCTCCGAAAAATTCAGGTCTATGAAAATCAGGTTTTGGTGTATTAATTTTATTCCATGAAACATAATGGGGCTTCGAACTTGCATCGGCACATTTGTAGAAGTTTGCAAATAATTTCTTAGGTAACCGGTTTTCATCAATACCCATCAACTCAAATGGAATTTTCACTGTAAGTTCCCAAAAAGTTTCACCTTTCAATGTTTTAAACGCTTTTAAACCAAGCGTAGCATATCTTTCAATTTTTTGCATTTTATCCATCGAAAATGGTACAACTTCTTCATTTCGTCCTTTTCGTATTGCTGCAAGGCAAGTTCCAATACAATTAAATTCAAAATTTATATATTTTTCACCATCGGGAATCTTGCAGAAAAATTCCACACAGCTATCCTGCCAAACGGGATCATGGTCAGTTTCGTAAATGGCCTGAACATTTTCTTCGTTAATGGAGAAATGTATATACAATGCACTTACCGATCGTGCAATCCAAAAATTGCACGCCGGTAAAGTTTCGAACTGATCAGGCCAATTGACATTATTAATATATTGTGAATCGACCTCCTTTAAAATCCAATTTGCGTCCTGTATATCAACGTTATCGAGCTCTTTAAGATATTTAATTTTAAATGATTTCATATAATGAAGAAACTTAATGTGCAGGTTTATATTCTACAAAAGCTTCAATGGCTTCGTACGAAGCTAAACCAAGTTTATTGTACAAGTCGGCTGTAGCTTTGTTTCTTTCTTCAGCCCGTTGCCAGAACAAACGTTCATCGCTACCCATAAAAGGTGCGCTTTCCATTTGCGATTGATGTTTGAGAATAGCGTTTCGTTTTTGACGAAGCTGTTCAGGACTCATAGGAACTGCCATTTCAATATGGTCAATTTCCCACTCAGCCCAAGCACCCCTATACATCCATACTCGGCAATTCTGCATCCATTCGGTAAATTTTAATTCATCAATTGCAGCCAATGCAGCATTGAGGCATACTTTGTGAGTTCCGTGTGGATCGGCAAGGTCGCCAGCAACAAAAATTTGGTGAGGTTTAACTTTTTCGAGTAAATCGATTATTATCTTCACATCCAGTTCCGTAAGTTTTCCTTTTTGCACTTTACCGGTTTCGTAGAAAGGAAGATCAAGAAAATGCACATTTTCAGGTTTCAGACCTATGAATCTACAGGCTGAACGAGCTTCTTCACGCCGGATCTGACCTTTTACAAAAAGAATATCGGGTGTATCCGAATCACCTGCACTTTTTTGCGAAATGGTAAAGTTCAGAGCATTTTCAATAATCGGATAAAGTTTATTATTTTCAGGATCGAATTTATCCAAAATATTTTTAAAAAGAGACACTGAACGCACCAACTCATCATCGCCAACAGCTATATTACCCGATGTTTGATATGCAACGTGCACTTCGTGATGCTGATCGACTAAGCGTTGAAAAGTTCCTCCCATCGAAATTACATCGTCGTCGGGATGCGGGCTGAAAACCAAAACTCTTTTAGGATAGGGCTTTGCTCGTTCAGGTCTGTGGGAGTCATCAGCATTGGGTTTTCCTCCTGGCCATCCGGTAATTGTGTGTTGTAAATCGTTGAAAATACGGATATTAACATCATAAGCTGAGCCATATAGTGATAGTAGTTCGTCTAATCCGTTTTGATTATAATCTTTGTTGGTCAGTTTCAAAATGGGCTTTTGAGTTTGGTTACAAAGCCATACTATTGCACGACGTATGAGTTTGTCTGTCCACTCACATGAACCTACGAGCCATGGATGACTAAGACGAGTAAGCAATTGCGCAGCATCAAGATCAATTACAACTTTTGCATTCTGATGTAGTTGGAGCACTGTTGCCGGAACATTTTCGTCCTGTTTTCCTTCTACTACTTCTTTAATAATTGCTGCTTTATATTCACCCCAGGCAGGTAAAATCACTTTTTTAGCATCCAAAATGGTAGAAAGTCCGATGGTAATGGCGCTGAGAGGAATTTCTGATACTGAAGCATAAAACTGTTTAAGATCGCGGCGGGATACTTCGTCGAGTAACATTAAGCGAGTAACCGAGCTTGTTTGAGAACCCGGTTCGTTGTATGCTATGTTACCAACCAGTCCTACACTTACTAGTACAAGGTCGAGTCCTCCGTAACTTTCAATGAGTTGGTCATAATTTCTGCAAAATTCATATACATTGGTACGGTCAACAGAAACATCGGGTGAGTGAAAATTCTCAAAATTAAAATCTACTTTATTAAGTAGGTGTTCTTTTATTATTTGCGCGTTGGAGTGAACATGTTCATCTATAAGGGGGAAAAATTCTGTTACATTAAATACCACTACGTTATCAAATCTTAAACCTTCCTTTTTATGTAATCGAACCAATTCTGCATAAATATCGAGGGGAGTAAGACCACCCGAAAGTCCCAGAATACATTTTTTTTGCTGATTTTTCTTATTGATGATAAGTTCTGCTATCTCCGAAGCAATAGATTTTGCACCGTCTTTAACACTGGTAAATATTTCTGTCTGTATTTTTTCGTATCGTGTCTGACGAAGTTTTTCAAATGCATCTACAGGTCTGAAATATCTTTCAGGAATTCGTTCGAGGGTTATTTTCGAACTTAAGTTCAGATTCATAGATTTCTTAAATTTTATTCGTTTATTGTCAAAAATGATAAATTATTTTAAACTCAGAAAAAACTTATCAGGATGCGAAATATCTCTGATAGGGAAGTACAAATATATATAAATATTTTTTTTATTTTTAGTGATATAAAATATTTATTTTAATAACTCAATGTAATTAGTCAACAATTTTTATCAAACATAACATATCCATTTTAGTTTATTTAAAAAAAAATAATACTTGTTTTGCCAAATGAACTTGCAACAACATTATAAAATGTACGTAAAAAACTTAGTTTCTAAACACAATTTCAAACTATTCAATAAGAAAAAGAATTATAACTAATTATGATTAATATGTCATAATTAATAAAATTCAGCAACTTGTAGTAGATTTTGAATATTTTGAGCAAAACAATAATTTCGCTCAAATGAATGAAAATCTTAATATCAGTTGTGAGCGACTCATTTACAAATAACAAAATCTTTATTTCCAATTTATAGTAGTATGAATATTTATGTTAGTAATAAATTAAAAAAAATATTTTATAATTGTATTAAAAACTAACTCTAATAATAAAATAATAAAATATTAAAACATATTATATTGATTATAAAGAAATAATGGTATGAAATTGCATGAAGAATTAGTTTAATAATAAAAAAAGAAGGAAAGAATAAAAAAAATCATCAATTTATCTTCAAAGAAAAAAAATGGAAAGCATTAAAAATTACCCCAATGGAAAGCATTAAATCAATTTACAGAATAGGTAACGGACCATCGAGCAGTCACACGATGGGACCTAAAAAAGCCGCAGAAATTTTCAAAACCAAAAATGAAAACGCAAAAGAATATATCGTTTACTTATACGGAAGTTTAGCTGCTACAGGCAAAGGTCACTTAACAGACAAGGCTATTTCAGAAGTATTTTCCCAAAAAAAGTTGAATTCATTTGGCAACCGGAAATTGTACTGCCATTACATACCAACGGTATGAAATTTGAAGCATTAAACGAAAGTGGGAAAATTTTTGATTCATGGATAGTTTATAGTATCGGTGGTGGAAAGATAATCGATGAAACTACCAATTTACATGAAAATCAAATATATGAGCATGAAAATATAACGGATATCCTTCATTGGGTTGAAAAGCGAGGTAAGTCCTATTGGGAATATTGTATTGAGCGTGAAGAAAGCGATATCATGGATTATTTGAACGAAGTATGGAAAACCATGCAGCAATCGGTACGCGAAGGACTTGATGCAGAAGGAGTTTTACCCGGAGAACTAAATTTAAGGCGCAAGGCAGCATCGTACTGGATAAAGGCAAAAAGTTACAAAGTAAGTTTACAAAACCGATGTTTGATTATGTCGTATGCACTGGCAGTTTCCGAGCAGAATGCAGCAGGGGGAGTTGTAGTTACAGCGCCAACCTGTGGAGCAGCCGGAGTTTTACCAGCAATACTTTACCACATGAAAACTTACCATGAGTTTACCGACAAAAACATACTTAAAGCTTTGGCAACAGCAGGGTTATTTGGAAATGTAACCCGTAAAAATGCATCAATATCAGGGGCTGAAGTTGGTTGTCAGGGCGAAGTAGGCACGGCATGTGCAATGGCAGCTGCAGCTGCCTGTCAAATGTTTGGTGGTTCAACTCAACAAATTGAGTATGCAGCCGAAATGGGACTTGAGCATCATCTTGGATTAACCTGTGACCCTGTTTGTGGCTTGGTTCAGATTCCATGTATCGAACGAAATTCATTTGGAGCGCTGCGTGCACTCGATGCCAATCTGGCTGCAATGATGACGGATGGAAAGCATATTATAAGTTTTGATAAAGTAGTAGAAACCATGCGAACTACCGGACACGACTTGCCTAACTTATATAAAGAAACTTCGCTCGGGGGGCTTGCGAAATTTGCAAATATAAAAGGTGATATGTGTTAACTTCAGGGATAAATTACACAAAAGTCCTGATATTCATAAATGCGAATATCGGGACTTTTTTCTGTGAACTAAAAGTAGTATATCGTTATCGTTACTTAAATATTAACGTGAGTTCGATATAAGCATTAAAATAATTGTAGTTGAAGCGAGTCAACTCTTTCAGCATAAATTGAAGGTTTCTTAGGTAAAAAACTATATGCAAGTAGCCCAGCAATCAAGTTTGTAATAAAATTAGTAAACGAACGATGTCTCGTATGTTCAATTTGACATATATTTTTCAATTCATCGTTAACAGATTCAATTACAGCTCTTTTACGAAGGTTTATTTTGTCTTGCAAAGGTATTTCACCACCTTTCATATTGTTTCTCAATTTAGTAACTAAATGAATGCCATCAACAAAAAGAATATCTCTAAGTGTTTGGGAAATATATCCTCTATCAGCATATAATTTACCAAATACTGTTTTTATAAATGATTCAGAATTAAGTGGTTCACGGTCATCAACATTACCTTGAGTTATGACAAAACTAAGTATTTCACCTTTGTCATTAATGATAATATGTAGCTTAAACCCAAAGAACCAGCCAATTGTGCTCTTGCCCTTAGTGGCAATGCCTGAAAATACTTTATTCTGTTTCTCTCTTTTAATATGACAAGCTTTGAGAGTAGTTGAATCAACGAAACTAATTCCAGTACATTCACCCATTCTACAGAGCTTTAAAAATAGCACTAACGGAAAAGCGACCTGTTGTTGTAGTTCAACAAAACGATTATAGGAAACCAATTGAGGAAATTCCTTGTTTAAATGTTGACTTACATAGAACAAATAGTAATGCTTTAAATTCCGATAACCTCCTAAATGAAAGGATATTAGAATAGTCATTACTTCGCTATGAGAGAGCCTTCCAGGCTTGTTTCTGGTCTTTTTGCCGTTATCTGATTGTAAAATATGTTTTTTGTATGATTTGTCAAATTCTTTTGAAAAATCATCGCATAAATAGAAAATTTCAGTAATTTCGTTAGTGGTTAGCATAGTGATGAATTTTAGTTATTTATTTGTATTTCAACACTATAAAGATAATAATTATCTCTGAATTATGCTAACTTTCTAACTATTTTCTTATATCGAACTCACGTTAAATATTACTTAAATGTAATTGCAGTTTCAGCGGACTGAAGCAGAGGAGAAGTAAACTTCACTTTTATTTCTCCGGGTTCTCTTGCACGAATATACGCCAGGATTTGTCCGTTAAATGCACGATGACGGTTGTCTGTGTAATCACTCATATCGGAGTTGTTACTTGCTTCCAAACCAAGTAGATACGCATTACCCGAAATTCTACACGTAATTTCGTTATCAGCAAGTACAACGGGAATTTCATCTTCGTCCACCACCTGAACTGCAATTTGTGCTAATGCATTTTCATCGAGTCCTGAATTTATTTGCTTCACAATTTTCAATGCGTAAGGACGTTTTGAGGATTGAATACTGTGCCGAACAATTTCTTTTCCGGTCTCATCAAACCCTACAACTTCGAGTTTACCAAAAGTATAAGGAATATCCCAGTAAATGATTCCTGAGTTTTTATCGTATTCTTTCAATGAACCAACTTCCTTACCATTGAGTAACAAACGCGCTTTTGCAGCATTTGTATAGGTTACTACGCGTATCATTTGTCCATCGTTATA
>CAZDSY010000110.1:0-10937 GCA_964508285.1 uncultured Paludibacter sp. | reverse complement strand
GTGCTGCAGCTATAAAACGCGATGTTTTACAAAATTGGGAAAAATATCTGCTTGAGTTTGAAGAAAAAATTTCAGCACGCGGAGTTGAGGTACTTTGGGCATGTAACACTGCTGAAGCAACGGAATATATAAAAAAAATTCTTTCGGAAAACGATGCGCGTCTGCTTGTGAAAAGCAAATCGATGACTACGGAGGAAATTGAATTGAATCATACTGCTGAAAAACTTGGATGCGAATCGGTTGAGACCGACCTTGGTGAATTTATTGTGCAGGTAGCCGGCGAACGCCCATATCATATTGTAACACCGGCAATGCACAAATCAAAAGCAGATATTGCCAAATTATTTAACGAAAAATTTGGAACAGCTACCGAAAGTACTCCTGAAGAACTTACTGAATATGTTCGCCGGATTTTGCGAAAGAAATACACAAAAGCTGAAGTCGGTGTAACCGGTGCAAATTTCTTAATAGCCGATATCGGAGGAATATCGGTAACAGAAAACGAAGGAAACGGCTTGATGTGTACTGCATTCCCGAAAATTCATATTATAATTGCAGGAATCGAAAAAATTATTCCACGATGGGAACAACTGGGACTTTTTTATCCGCTCTTGGCAGCTCATGGCACCGGACAACAAATGACAGCCTACAACACAGTTTTTACAGGTGCACGCAAATCAAATGAGATTGATGGTCCCGAAAAAATGTACGTGATACTAATAGACAACGGACGTACAGATGTTTATAACGATGATGAAGCGTACGAAGCACTGGCTTGTATCCGCTGCGGAGCATGTTTGAATGGTTGTCCGGTATATAAAACTATCGGCGGATACACCTACGAAACCACTTATAGCGGTCCCATAGGCTCGGTACTGACACCTTTTTTCAGAGGGTTCAACGATTTTTCGCACCTGAGTTTTGCTTCTACCCTATGCGGAAAATGCAACGAAGTGTGTCCGGTAAAAATTCCGTTAACTGATATTCTTTTAGCCAATCGCCGAAAAACAGTTGAGAAAAAGTTACGACCTACTACCGAAAAAATGATGATAAAAGGATTCGGATACATTGCAGGAACCCGAAAAGGTTTCGATTTTTTCAACGGAAAGTTAAAAAATATTGGTACATTTGCATTTAATTACATTGGATGGGGACCCAAAAGAGATATGCCCAAATTTGCCGAAAAATCTTTTTCGGAACAATTCAGAAAAAAGAATACAATAAAATAATGAAGAAAATTCAACAAATAAGTTTTTTAATTTTTTTTACAGCCACTGCGCTGTTCCTCACTTCGTGCAAGGACGAAGACAAATACATCGATTGGAAAATTCTGAACGAAAAATGGCTCGAAACCCATAAATCTGATCCCGGTTTTGTTCCAACAGAAAGCGGAATGTGTTACAAAGTGATTCACCAAGGTGCAATGCGCCGACCTAACGCCGGAAGTTGGGTTGTAGTAAAATATACTGGAAAACTTATTGAAGGAACAGAATTTGATAGCGGCACTTACGACTATTATCTATCAGGTGCTATCAAAGGGTGGCAGGAAGCCATTGTAAAAATGAACGGCGGGGGAAAATACATACTTTATGTTCCATCTAAGCTTGGTTATGATAAAGATGGCTCCGGAACGAAAATTCCTCCGTATTCAACACTCATTTTTGAAGTGGAATTGATTGATTCATATTATTAAATTTTGATTAAAAAACGGCTTTAATTATTTTAAAGCAGAAAATGCCAAATCTGAAAAAAATTCTGATACTATTTCTTGGTGTAGCTGTAATTCAAACAATATCAGCATCTTACACCGTAGAATCGACACCAAATCCAAAAATTGCCGACAGTCACACTTATGTGAGCAATCCTGATGGTATTATCGGAAGTAATACTGTTGCAGAAATAAATATTTTACTTGATTCGCTCGAAAAGAATACCGGCACCGAAGTAGCTGTGGTACTGTTAAATTCAATAGGGTATGAAGACATCAATATTTTTGCCACAGAACTTTTTAAACACTGGGGAATTGGCAAGGCACAGCAAAACAACGGGTTATTAATTCTTTTCGTTCTCGATCAAAAAAAAGTACGTTTCGAAACGGGTTACGGACTCGAAGGAGTTTTACCGGATGCAATAGCCAAGCGAATTCAGATGCAAACAATGATACCCGAATTCCGAAACGGAAATTTTGATAAAGGGATACTCGAAGGTGTAAAAAGAGTTGTATCTGTGGTAAAAAATGAGCCTTTTGAAAAAACACAACAACCCAACATCAATTGGCTCGAAATTATTCCGTATGCTTCAGCAATATATCTGATAATTATGTTATTAGCATTGTTGTTGATTCAAAATCGCATTCAGAAGATCAAGGTTAATCCACTTTTCCGTGATAATTTGGCTCGTTATAAAGCTATAAAGAGCGAAAAAACAGGAATAAATGTTTTAATCTCCGTTTTAATTCCGGTAATTGGTTTTGTAACGATAATTCTGCTGAAATTGTCTCCTGCATTAATTTTATTGCTTATTCCTGTTCCTTTTACAACGTTACCTGCTTCACTCTATGCAAAATTCAGGATGAACAAAATCAGACGAGAGCCAATTAAATGTACCGATTGTGGCAGCATGATGCATTTTTTACCAGAAAATCGCGAAGATGAGCATTTGAAACTTTCGCAACAATTTGAAGAACAACTTCATGCTGTAGATTACGATGTTTTTGTTTGCGATAGTTGCGGTAACCAAGCCATATTCACACTTGATAAACCAAGTGCCTATTCTGTCTGTCCGCGTTGTGGAACAAAAGCATTTATAATGCACAACAAACGCACAGTGGTAGCACCAACATATATTTCAGCCGGTACCGAACGAACGACATACCGTTGCTCTTTTTGTGGTTATGAGGAAAATCATAACCGCAACATCCCCCGCCTGCAACGTACGGGGGCTTTTATCGGTGGTGCAGCCGGCGGAACAATTTTCAGTGGAAGAGGAGGTTTTGGAGGTGGAGGTTTCGGTGGAGGAAGCTTTGGCGGCGGACTTTCAGGTGGCGGCGGAGCAACAAGTGGTTGGTAATTTATTTTTAACAACATATACCCAGAATTATTCATCAATAACACACAATTTAGGAAATGAAAAAGATTTCAAGCACACTTATTATTATCGTAGCACTCATAGTTTTAGTTCTATGGGGTATAGGCATCTACAATAAACTTGTTGCACAGGAAGAAACCGTGAACAGCCAGTGGGCAAATGTTGAAAACCAATATCAACGTAGGGCTGATTTAATTCCCAATCTGGTGGAAACTGTCAAAGGTTACGCTAAACACGAAAGTGCTACTTTCGAAGCAGTGGTTGCTGCACGTGCCAAAGCCACGCAAGTAACCGTCGATCCAAAAAATCTGACACCTGAAAAAATGCAGGAATTTCAGGCAGCTCAGGGTGAATTATCTACTGCTTTAGGCAGACTTCTAATGATTACCGAAAATTATCCCGATCTGAAAGCAAATCAGAACTTCCTTGAACTGCAGGCACAACTCGAAGGTACTGAAAACCGAATTTCTACTGAACGCACCCGTTTCAATGAAGTTGCAAAAGCTTTTAACACTGCAATTCGTAAAGTTCCAAACAATTTGATAGCTTCTTTTGGTAATTTTGAAAAGAAAC
Organism: uncultured Paludibacter sp.; assembly: GCA_964508285.1. Lineage (GTDB taxonomy): Bacteria > Bacteroidota > Bacteroidia > Bacteroidales > Paludibacteraceae > Paludibacter. Next base: position 7,277 of record CAZDSY010000110.1, on the reverse strand, counting down.
CATATTTCGAAGCAGAAGAAGGTAGTGAAAAAGCTCCTAAAGTGCAGTTCTAATTTATTTCGAACTTTTTAAATTTCCGGATTTGAATACAAATTCAAATTCCGGAATTTTTATCACTTAACATTATTAAAAATGGCCGAAAAAGATAAAGATACGTATTTAGCTGATCCTGAAAGGTATCAGAAATCAATTCAGTACATTAATTGCGGCAGAAGTGGACTTAAACTTCCGCGTATATCGCTGGGTTTGTGGCATAATTTTGGTGATGTTGATGATAAAGAGGAAGCAAAAAAAATGTTGCATTACGCTTTCGATAATGGAATTACACATTTCGATTTAGCAAACAACTATGGAACACCCTTCGGAAGTGCAGAAAAAAATTTTGGTAAAATCCTGAAAAAAGATTTTGCAACTCATCGCGACGAATTGATAATCAGCTCAAAAGCCGGACACTTGATGTGGGAAGGTCCTTACGGTGATGGTGGTTCCCGAAAATACATAATGGCAAGTTTGGATCAAAGCCTTAGCAGATTAAAACTCGATTACGTTGATATTTTTTACTCGCATCGTTACGACCCCAATACTCCCTTAGAAGAAACGATGGGAGCGCTTTCCGATGCAGTTAAACAAGGAAAAGCTTTGTATGTGGGTATTTCGAAATATCCTGAAGAAAAAGCACTCGAAGCATACCGGATACTTAGAGCCAATGGTACTCCATGCGTTGTTTACCAGGGACGTTACAGTATTTTTGCCCGCGAAGCCGAAACTGAAGTATTTCCTTCAGCCCGCGAAAACGGTGTTGGATTTATAGGTTTTTCTCCTTTAGCACAAGGACTTTTAAGCGACAAATATCTAAATGGAATTCCTGAAAATTCCAGAGCGGCTCACAGTTATGGATTTCTGAAATCTGAACAAATTACTCCCGAAATTATAAAAAAAATCAGCCAATTAAACCAAATTGCAGCCAATCGTGGACAAACGCTTGCACAAATGGCTTTAGCCTGGTGTTTCCATCAAAGTACTGTTACTTCTGTAATTATCGGAACAAGTTCGGTTAAACAACTTAGCGACAATATTAAGGCGCTTGATAATTTGAATTTTACAGATGATGAATTGTGGAGAATAGGTGAACTTGGAGCTCAATAAAATTTAAAGAATAAAATTCAAAAAATTTTTATTTCGGGAAAATGAAATATATCAAACTAACATTACTACTAATATTATTAACAAGTTTAACAGCTTGCTACGATAAAGTTATTTCATCTATTCCCGATTATCCTGTACATTTACAACTTAACCTGACGACTACCTACCCTACTTTTAAAAACTCAATAAACCAGTATTTGCTTTTCGAAAAAAGAATTTTTGAAACAGATGCAATAGGTTTTGGTGGGATAATTGTTTATACCGGATTTGATGGAGCTTACTATGCATTCGATATGGCATGTCCACACGAAGCCAAACGTGAAATAAAAGTATATCCCAATGAGCTCGGACAGGCTGTTTGTAAAGAGTGTGGTACGGTTTATGACATTAGTTATGGAATCGGAAATCCGACCTCCGGACCGGCAAAAGAAACGCTCAAACGCTACAGAACATCGCTGAGTGGCGATGTTCTGTATGTTCTTCTTAGATAAATTATTATTCCGTAGCAGCAATGTAATTTATTAATGGATTGGCATACATCTCAAGCATTTTCTTCATTAAATAATCATCATCGCGGTTTTCGAGGTCAATTTTGCCGATTTGCTTTTCAAGGTAACGTTCAAAATCGAGTTTTTCCATCATAGTATATTCTTTACTGAAACAGTCTGTTTTTAATAGCAAATCGTAAGCAATTTTATTACAAGGGAAAATAGTGTAACCTGCGTGAATTTTTTTGTCAATTAATGTAGTAACAGCAGTTATTAGTGTTGATTTATCTGAATAATTTTCAGCAAGAGCAGCAATTTCGGAATTTAATAATCCGGCAAGTCGGTAAACAACTTTACCTTTGTAGCCCATAACACCTGTTTGCATATTCAATAAGTCATCCTGTGGTTGTTTTTTGTAATCAGGATTATCACGTTTCAACTGAAATTCTTTTGCTTTCAGGTAATCGCATGGATCGTACTCGTATGAAATAGAAATGGGGCAAATATTTAATTCTATTAGATTATTCGCCAAAGTACCTTTACCATTCATATTCAACATTTTAATCAAACTTTCCTGAGTACGATCGTTACTGTCTTTTGCTCTCCCCTCGCGCTGTGCAAGCCAAACCGATTGTTTCTTTTCGTTAATTGCATAATGAATATACGACGACAGTTTTTTCGAACTTTCAAGTATCTGACGAGGACTTAAGCCACGTTTTACAATAAAACTCTTATTTACACGTACGAGATCCTCTATCCAAGGAAAAATAAGCAGGTTATCGCCAATGGCAATTTCCACAGTATCCATGTTACGCTCGATGAGTTTTGCACCGAGTAAAGCCGAATCGAGTATTATATCGCGATGATTTGAAATATATAGATAGCTTTTTGATACGTCAAAATTCTCAGGCACAAAAAAATCAATGCCTTTTGTAAGATTTGCTTCAATATTTTGGAGAAAAGGATAAACAAAATTTTTCTGAAATTCGTAAGCAGTTTTAAAGGATAATAGTCTTTGTTTGATAACTTCTTTTGGCAAAAGCGGATAAACAGTACTAAGAACTTTCATAAACTGCTTTTCTTCCGTCAATCGTGTCAGAACATCATGTATCTCGCTATCGTAATAACACCTTATATCATCAAAATCAGCATTCATAAATATATTTTAATATAAAATTTAGTGTAGTTTTAAGTGCGTTTAAAATTACAACATTTGCCTTAAATTCAGTATATGTTTTTCAATTTAATTTCGGATTTTACTTCTGATTCTTCTCAAAATATATTCAATCACAATTGCCACAGCCACGATCAAGCAAAGATACATGGCAACTTGAGCCGCAAAATAATAATTACCAGTGATATCCGACAAGAAACCACCGGTTACGGGACCAAGAATGCCGGATAAGCCATAACCCAAAAACACATAAGGGTAAATTATTGCCAGTTTTTCAAGACCAAAACGATGCGCTGTTTCGCGTGCATAAAGAACAAGATGTGCTCCAAAACTAAAACCTACGGCAAAAGCAAGCAAATAATATGTGATTGTATTCAAGGTTACAACTGTAATCATGAAAACCGCAACGCCGGTAATTAACAAACTTAAAGGCAAGAGCAAAAAAGCACCTACATGATCGGCAAGCCAACCCCAGAAAAGACGACCGGTAAAATTAGCAACTGAAAAGATGGCAATTCCAGTAGCTAAGACAATTTCGTTGGAAATGTGAACTAAACCTATTGATTTTAGATTCCCGATAATCATCAAACCTGCAAATGTTCCGGTAAAAATACCAATAAAAAGTCGGATAAAATTCACGTCTCTGATAACAAGTTTAATTCCGGTACTTTTTAGTTCGGCAGGTTTAAAATCAGGCGGAGGAGAAATTGCAAAAGCAATCATCAGCATAATTCCTGCATAAATAAAAGCAGGATATGTCATAATTTCGAGAATATTAAATTTGAACAAAATTAGTTTTTCGCAAAAAAAAGATTGCACAATTGCACCCCCGCCAAAACCTGCCGATACGATTCCGGTAATCAAACCTTTTTTTTGTGGATACCATAAGACCGGTACGGATACAGAAACAAGATATCCAATACCAGTTGCAATACCCCCCAAAAAACCTACTCCTACCCAAATAAGGAAAAAACTACCTTTTGATAAAAAAGTTATAAAATACCCCAGCGCATAAAGTAAAGCAGCAGTAATTAACAATTTTCGGGTTCCATATTTTACAAGATAAGGATGAACAAAAATCATTGTAATAGAAAAAATACCTATGACGGTACCAAAAATAATTTGCGTTTTTACGGATGTAAAACTAAATACAGACTTCAAAAAGGGAACATAAAGACTCCATGCATAAATACTGCCAAGTATCAGCATTAGTACAAAAGCAGAAAAAACTGTAATTATAGCTTTGTTTTTCATCATCTAATGAAAAGAAAAGTTGTTTTTAATAATCTTTGGCAGAATTTGTCCGTGGAAATATTATCGAAATAAAATAGTGAGATAAATAAAAATAACGGGCGATGCCAATAAAAGGCTGTCGAACCGATCAAGAATACCACCATGACCCGGAATAACATTGCCTGAATCTTTTACACCTAACGTTCTTTTTAGTAAAGATTCAGTAAGATCTCCAAAAGTACCAAATAAAACAACTATTACACTGAACATCAGCCATTCAATTAATGAAAGTTGATGGATGAACTTTGAAAGCACAAAACCTGTAGCAAGTGAAAATAAAGCTCCACCCACGAAACCTTCCCATGATTTTTTCGGTGATATACGCTCAAAAAGGCGATGTTTACCAAAAGTTACACCCGTAATATATGCGCCAGTATCATTTACCCAGATAATTATAAACAGTGCTAAAACCAGATAGGGATTGTATCCTTGGGCATAGTTTATATAATTGAGTAATGAAAGCGGTAGTGCTATCATAATTTGTCCGGTCAGAAAATATGCCCAATTATGCATTGGGTTAAGACGTTTGAGGTAAAGTTCAGATAAAATTACAATAACAACATACAAACCGTAGAAAACAAAAAGCGGAAACAATATATCATTCGTTACCAATAAAAAAGATATTACAAAGAGTAATACACCACCTAAGGAAGCAACAACGGGATTTACATTAACTGCTTCTTGTAAGTTGGTGAGCATGTGAAATTCAAAAACAGCTAAAAATGTTATAACAGCGAACACTATCACAAAACTAACAGGACTGAATATTATTGACCCAACAATCAAGGCAACAAATAAAATACCGCTCAGTGTTCGTATTAAAAAATTATTCATGGTTTTTAATCTGAAGTTTAATTATTATTCTGACTAAAAAATACAAAAAACTATCTACTAAAATATGAAACTGATTTAATCTGCAAACAATAACATCATCTCAGATAATGTTATTTTCTGTAAATTTCATGAAACCTTTATTCTGTTTTATCAGAAACCAGTTCTGTTACAAAGATAAAAAAAGATTATTGTAAACGAACAAAAACTGCCAACTCTTTTGGTCCATGTGCTCCGAGTACCAATGTTTTTTCAATATCGGCAGTGCGGCTTGGTCCGGTAATGAAGGTAATTAGAGAAGGTAAATCTTCGCCATATTTTTTTCGAAGATGTATTAACGCCTCTTCGGGATAATTTACTATTTGTGAGGCATCTGCTAAAATTATGTGTACAAGAGGGAAAACATTCATTTGTCTGCCCGAATCACCTCCTGATGATATTATTACACTCCCGGTACGTGCTACTAACACTTCTGCCAGGGTAATTCCCACTTGCATTGTCTCAAAATCAGCTTTAATAGCAGTATGAGCAATAGTATGTTTGTTTAGAAATTCATCAATCAGTTTATCACGACAAAAAACTATTTGAAGCTGTAAGGATTGGAGATAATTTTTTAATTGCGCAACAAGTTCATACTCTGAGCTTGAAACAAAGCATTTACCATTTATAGTTTCAAGTTCTTTTTTAAATGTTTCAATTAAATTGTCTGGTCGAAAGAAAATTTCATCATTGTTGAAAGTAGAAAAATCTGTCGATAGTGCCAAATTATGTTTTCGGTTTGACTGACGGATTTTTGATAGTATTTTATCGCGTGAAGCGTTATTTTTCATTTTTATTATAACTTTTTTCTGAAACTATATCAGGTTGTTTTGTGTCAGTTTGTTCTGATACAGCATTAGTCACTTCTGCTTTCTGTTGTTCATCATGTTCATTATGTTTTTCCTGTTGTTTCTTTTCAGCATCTCCGTTTTGAGCAATCAACTCATCACTTCGCGAAGTCCAAGGACGTTTTCCAAAGATATTTTCGAGGTCTTCAGCAAAAATAACTTCACGCTCAATGAGTAATTCAGCAAGTTTGTTATGTCCTTCGGCATTTTCACGTAAAATCTGTTTTGCTCTTTCGTATTGTTCAGCCACAATTCCCTTTGCTTCTTCATCAATCAATTCTGCGGTTCTTTCACTGTAAGGTTTTGTAAAACCATAATCTGAATTCCCGGATGAATCATAATAACTCATATTGGGAATTTTTTCACTCATTCCGAAATAAGCAACCATAGCATAGGCGCGTTTTGTTACACGTTCAAGGTCGTTAATTGCACCAGTGGAAGTTTGATTAAGAAATACTTCTTCAGCAGCACGTCCTCCAAGTGTTGAACACATTTCATCAAGTAAATGTTCTTTATTGGTAAGTTGTCGTTCTTCTGGCAAATACCATGCAGCTCCCAAAGCTTCGCCACGAGGCACAATGGTAACCTTTACAAGTGGATGCGCATGCTCGAGTTTCCAACTTATTGTGGCATGTCCGGCTTCGTGATATGCGATGGATTTCTTTTCGGATTTAGTTGTAATTTTGGTTTTCTTTTCCAAACCGCCTATTATACGATCAACAGCATCAAGAAAATCCTGTTTTTCAACAAAAGTCTTACTTTTGCGAGCGGCAATCAGAGCAGCTTCGTTACATACGTTTGCTATGTCAGCACCAGAAAAACCGGGCGTTTGTTTGGCAAGAAAATTAACATCAACTGTTTCGTTTATTTTAATGGGACGTAAATGCACATTGAAAATTTCTTTCCGTTCTTGTACATCAGGTAAATCAACATGAATTTGCCTGTCGAATCTACCAGCGCGCAATAATGCTTTATCAAGAATATCGGCACGGTTAGTTGCAGCCAAAATGATAACACCACTGTTCGATCCGAAACCATCCATTTCAGTAAGTAGCTGATTTAGTGTATTTTCACGCTCGTCATTACTGCCCATATTCGGATTCTTTCCACGTGCACGACCCACAGCATCAATTTCATCAATAAAAATTATACAAGGCGATTTTTCTTTTGCCTGTCGGAACAAATCGCGAACACGCGATGCTCCTACACCAACAAACATTTCGACAAAATCAGAACCCGACATCGAAAAGAATGGCACATCAGCCTCTCCGGCAACTGCTTTTGCAAGCAGCGTTTTTCCTGTCCCCGGAGGTCCTACAAGAAGAGCACCTTTGGGAATTTTTCCTCCCAATTCAGTGTACTTTGAGGGGTTTTTCAAAAAAGCAACGATTTCTTCAATTTCCTGTTTTGCTCCGGCAAGCCCCGCTACATCTTTGAAAGTAACTTTATTTACAGTAT
>CAZDSY010000109.1:0-11000 GCA_964508285.1 uncultured Paludibacter sp. | reverse complement strand
CTGATTTGTTTTTACAAAAATAATCAAATTAGGCGAAATAACGGATAATCATTAACTTTTTAATTCTTTCCGATATTTTTCTATAAAGGGTTATATAAATATATTTAATAGCTAAAAATGGAACATATAAATATCTATAATTACCCAAAACTTTATTTATGAATCCTCCTGCATCATAAAAACCATGATTATTAATATCTAACCACCACTTTTCTATTGCTTTATAATTAATTGTCTTAAATTCGATAGGAATCTGAGTTTTATTAGTGTCAATAGTTTTAGAAAATAAATGATTAAAGTCATTTTCATTTATCATACAACTACTTAATTGCTTGCCCTTTATAATTCTATATTCTTTATCATCAATCAATCTTTTTGCTTCCTTAAGTAATTCTTTCTTATTATCAAATGAAATTGATATTTTTTCGTTAAAACAAATCATTGATTCGGTTTCTTCAAAAGATATCAATTCTTTAGGATAATATTGTAATATTGGCTTTGAATTGACAGCAGCATGTTGAGACATTAATCCACCCGACATTGGACAAGTACCTAAATAAACATCACAATGTTTCATTACTTCATTTAAATCTTCTCTAAATCCGATTGGGATTAGTCGATTGTGAAGATTGTTTTCTTTAATGAAAGAATTTAAAAAAATTTCCGCTTTATTGTTTAAAGCTTTATTTGCAAATAAAATTACTGCTTTAGGGTTCTGTTCAAGAATTTCTTTAACTAATGACCAAAAAGTATAATGTCCATCAATAGTTTTGTAAAAATCGCCTCCTGAAAATATTATTACTGTCTCTTCGGGAATTTCCGGAAAACCTCTGAATTCTTTTTTATCAATAATTGGATAATAGGGCAAAAGTAACAATTGTTTATTATTTAAACCTCTTTTTTCACGCGATACAGTAGCTCCAAAATTTCGAAATTCAATTGAAAAATCTATTGCTTTAGTACCTAACCAATAAGCATGATCACCTAAATTGATATAATACTTTGTAATTCCATCAGGTAAAGAATAAAAAGTAGGAATAGCAACTGAAAGTGTGTTAATATGTATAAAAAGTTTAACCGGATTAAAATCTACAATTTTATAATAGATATTATTTATTCTCGAAATTCTATTAATATTTAATGGTATTTTTTCAATGATAACGCTATCATACTCTTTGATAATTTCAACAACTGGAGCTGTTAAATTATTTCTTTCTTCATAGATATATAAAATTTGATAATCTAATTTTATTAGTGCTCTTATATACTGTAATGTTAATATAAATGAAAGCCCAAAATAATCGTAAAATACAACTCTATTACTAATTGGAATAAAATTTTCTTTACTTTTTATCACGGACTTTCCAATACTTTCAAGCAATAATTCTAAATCTTCATCAGCGTATCGCCACATTATTTGTGATGCAATAATAGCTGCTTTATCAATGTAATCGAGGCTTTTTTCATAATTACCTTTTTTAAATTCCTGTTTTGCAAGTTTTTTTATCGCATTATAACCAGCTTTTACTTCACATAAACTAACCTTCATGCTTCAAATGTATTAATGATATCAACCACTTGTTTTAATTCATCTAAGGTAATAACAGGGCTAATTGGCAAACTAAGTTCTTCATTATGAATCTTTTCTGTTATAGGTAGTGCAATAGAATTATATGTTTTATAACACTCTTGTTTATGAGGTGGAACGGGATAATGAATTAGCGTTTGAACTCCATTTTCTGTTAAATAGTGCTGTAATTTATCTCTTATATCACATCTTACAGGAAAAATATGAAATACGTGTGAATCAAAACTTTTAATAACAGGTAAAACTATGTTCTTGTTCTTAATGTTTTCAATATAAAATTTTGCTGCATTCTTTCTTGCTTCATTCGCTTCATCTATATATTTAAGTTTCACATCTAAAATAGCCGACTGTATTTCATCGAGTCGGCTGTTTCTTCCAGTATATTTAAATATATATTTTTTTGATGAACCATAATTCGCAAGTGAACGAACAACAGCAGCTAATTCAGCGTCATTAGTTGTTATAGCACCGCCATCGCCCAAAGCTCCAAGATTTTTGCCGGGATAAAAACTATGACCTGCAGCATCTCCTAAAGAGCCGGTTCGCCATTTTTGTTCCTTGTTCTTAGTTCCTTGTTCTATATAATAACATCCATGTGCTTGTGCGTTATCTTCTATTAGTTTTAAGTTATATGTTTTGCATAATTCACCAATCTTATTGCTGTAAGCACATTGTCCGTATAAATGAACAATCATTATAGCTTTGGTTTTTGAGGTAATGTGCTGTTCGATAAGATTTTCGTCAATTTGGTATGTTTGTAAATCAGGCTCAACCAATACAGGGTTCAGGTTATTTTCAGTTATTGCCAAAATGGTAGCAATGTATGTATTTGCAGGAACTATAATCTCATCGCCTTTATTCATAAAACCCATTTCAATGTAAGCCCTTAATATCCAAATTAATGCATCTAATCCATTAGCGCAACCAATACAATAATCTGTTCCAATAAATTTTGCATAATTTTTTTCGAATTTTTCAGTTTCGCTTCCAAGCAAATACCAACCTGAATCAATAACCCTCTGTGAAGCTATTTTTATTTCATCTGAATACTGGTCATTAATTTTTTTTAAATCAAGAAATTTAATCATAAAGATTTTCTAAAGTTCAAAAATTCAACATAATCATGTATATAATCATCTTTATCGTATAACTCCGATGCCAACACTAAGCAAACAGATCCGGAAGAAAAGTCACCAAGTTCTCTCCAAATTCCGGGAACCAGCAGTAAACCTTGATAGGGTCTGTTTAAGGTAAATGAACGCCGTACGTTTCCATCGTCAAGTGTTACTGTGAAACTTCCACTTACAGCAACAATAAACTGCTGCAATTGTTTATGAGCATGACCTCCACGCGAAACGCCACCTGGAATATCGTATAAATAGTAAATTCTTTTTACATCAAAAGGTATAGTTTTGAAATTTTCAACAACACAGATATCACCTTTACGTTTACTGTTATGTCGGTCCAATTCTACTATAGTACAATCGTAAACAGAATTTCTCATAATTTTGTTTGATTTAAAAACTTCTGATAATCGCGAATAGCATCATTTGAATCATAAAATGTAGAAGCAACGATTAATGCTACCGAATTTGTAGAAAAGTTGTTTATTTCGCGCCATGCCCCTTTGGGTATAAGAACTCCATTATAAGAACGGTTCAAACTATATAATTGTCTTTCCCTTCCATTATCAATTATAACATCGAAACTACCTGATAAAGCTATAACAAACTCTTCTGTTTCACGATAAGCCAATCCGCCACGGGTTTCGCCACCCGGCACATCATAAATCCAATGGACGCGTTTTATTTCGAAAGGAATCTGATTCAAATTCTCAAAAAAAGAAAGATTTCCTCTCTCGTCGAGGAATTTTGGAAGATTAATTTTATATGGGTTCATATTTTTCATATTAAACGATGTGAAAAATTTAGATCAGGTCTTATAATTCCCGGTTTTTGCCCCAGCATTATATCTCCAACACCTTCATTTGTAAATTCAACTTCGAACATATAAACTAAATCTCCCCAAAGCACATGCGCTTCATTTTCACCAAACCACACTCTAAAATAATATCTTCCTGCATTTAACAATCCAGCGGGAATTCTGAAACTTACCTCCTGTTCTCCTACAACAGAATCCTTATGTTGAGAAAAATTCATCCAACGATGAAAAACAACTATATCTTCAGTGGTTCTCAGTTCAAATGTAACATCTATCATTGCGTTAGCAAGATAATTGTAAAAAACTAATGAAACATCGATATCTGTATTAATGGTTATGTTGTGTCCAAGTGCAGCTTTTACTTCCATGGATCGAATTCGAACTTTATCGTTACCAGGTGCAGTATTTAAATTTTCGAAATATAGTTTTTCTGTTTTCTGGTAATTTGATACAGTGTAATAATCAACGGCTTCAGTTACACTACCACTAAAATCGATCATACCATCTTTTAATACAATGCCTGTTTTACATAAATTTTTAACAGCTGCCATATTATGACTTACAAATAATACTGTTCGCCCCTCCCCTTTGCTTACATCTTGCATTTTCCCAATGGCTTTTTTTTGAAATTCAGCATCTCCTACAGCTAAAACTTCGTCAACAACAAGTATTTCAGGTTCTAAATGAGCAGCTATTGCAAAACCTAATCGAACAGTCATACCCGAAGAATAACGTTTTGCAGGAGTATCAATATAGCGTTCAATACCAGAAAAATCAACTATTTCATCAAGTTTTCGGTTAATTTCAGCCTTAGTCATTCCCATAATTGAGCCATTCATATAAATATTTTCCCGTCCTGTCATTTCTGGATGGAAACCTGTACCGACTTCAAGCAAAGATGCTATTCTACCTTTAGCTTTAATTATGCCTGTAGTTGGAGCTGTTACCTTTGATAATATTTTCAACAATGTGGATTTTCCTGCACCGTTTTTACCAATAATTGCAAGTACATCACCTTGATTTACAGTAATGTTTATATCTTTCAATGCCCAAATATAATCACTTTCACCTTTACTTGAACGATCATTAATTTCACCTACTTTTAAGTACGGATCTTCTCTATGCAAAATATTTACGGTAAACCAACGATTTAAATCATGACTAAGGGTTTTTGTTGATACCAAACCCAACCGGTATTGCTTACTAATATTCTCGAATATAATTGATTCAGACATTAACTCAAATTTTATAATTACAACTTTTTATTTACAACTTTTCCATCCTGTTTCAGGATGTAAGCCGGATTACCTACAACAACACAATTATCAGGTATTGATTTATAAACTACTGCTCCTGGTCCAATAACACAATTATTACCAATAGTAATTCCACCAACAATTACTGCATTTGATAATATTTCTACATTATCTTTAATTGTAACTCTTTTTCCGTTTTTATAACCTATTGTTACATTACTTACAATTCTGCAATTTTTACCAATCGATTCTGCATCAATTATAGTACAATACGCGTGAAATAATAATAAACCCCCTCCTATTGGCGTTTTTGTCAGAGAAAGATTTTGCATTCCAGGTGCAAGAAATTTAATTAACCATTTTAAATTACCAATTCTATGGTAAAATAATGTTCTAAAAGATCTATTTTTAAACAATAAAATTAGTAAAACAAAAATATCAGATTGTTTATACGAATACTCTTTTTTATATGCTTGTAAATCTTCATATATTAATTTTTTGTTTTTTGAAAGCATGAAGATAATTAGGTGTGGCCAAAACCTGATAATATTTAATAATGCCAGGATGTTATTTAATTTTTCCATTAAGCATTTAATAATAAATCATTAAACACATATGTTATAAACTTTTATAATCTCATTTACAATCTTCACATTATCATATCTGCTCATTTTCTCATGTCCGTTTGTTCTGCTTTTAAATTTAAGAGCTTTTGAAATAGCTTCGGCAACATTTTGAGGTTCAAAATCTGTTAAAAAACAACCTTCAGTTTCAGCAATAATTTCACTAATGTCAGCCACATTTGTTGCAACAATCGGACAATTGCATGCCATTGCTTCTTTTACAATTTGAGGTGATCCTTCGCTTTTTGTGGGTAACAGCATTAAATCACAACCACACAAAAGATTTGTAACTTGTTGGCGGTTGAAACCCTTAAGTTCAATTAAATTTATGTTTTTTTGTGGTAGTAAATTAAGAGCGGCTTTTGCAAGCGGATAATTCTTTCGCAAGTTTGAAAAACCACCACCAAATAAAATATTTATTTGATTATCTGGTAGATTCATGAGTTTTTTTGCTTCTTCTTTGGGAATTATATTTATTTGATTCAAGTTAATTCCGCAAGGAATCACTACTGATTTTTTCTTTCTTTTAAAATATGATAAATCATAAATATGCTGTGCAACATAAATATTAAATACAGAAAATAATGATGCTATTGATGAAATTAAGTTGCCTTTAAATGTGAGTGTTTCACCATTATGAAAAGTAATTACTACTGGCAACTTCCTCTGCAAAACAGCTAATGCACCACTTAAACCATAGTGAGCGTGAACAAGTTGAAAATTATTTGAATTAATAATAGTTTTAAGCGCTTTCAGATTTCTCAGGTAGCCTAACAAGCCTTTTCCTTTTATTGTAAAATAATCCACATCAATCCCTTGTCGAATAATCTCATCTCCTTGTTCAGTAATAAATGGCATTATTTTTCCGGAATTAGCGCTACAAACAATTAAAACTTTCTTAACCATATTTTATTTTTGAATATGTTTTTTACAGCTACAAATATACACTAAATAAATTACTTTGGGCAGCTATAATATCGAATGACTACATATTTACTATCAACAATTCATATTTATAACAATAAAACGCTTATAAGATCATCAATTAAAATTTATTTGATTAAAATATAAAAGACTATAAAACTTAAAATATTTACCAATTATGCAAGTTTAATCCAATTATCAGGAACAACATCATCTTCTTCAAAAAATGCCCACCATTTTTTTGGAGCAATTACTATTTTGTTTACATTTTGGTTTAACCAAGCTCCCCACCAACTGAAACTGCTATTAGCAATAATATTATGTTTACATATACTCATTAGATACATATCTTGCCAAGAATCTTTTCCTGTATTATGATTTATGTATTTAGCATTTTCAATAACCAAATTTTCTTTAACCCAATCAGGATCGTCCGAAAACACATAAAATTTTGGGTTTTTAATATGTTCATGAATATAGTTTACAGCCCTAATATAATAATTTAATGAACAAATATTTATAAAACCAACGCCATGCGGGCTGGTTAAGTAATCACCACGACGTATGTGTATTGATACTGAATTTTCAACTTGAATTTGCATACCCATTTCTTTGTTTATTTTTGAAATAAGTGTATTTCTAAATTTAAATGCGTTAAGCACTTCCTTTTTTGAATTTGAAAAATACTTCTCACTTTGCCATGTACCCCAAAATATTTCATTCTTATGTTTAAAATTAAAAATTTCTGGATAGAAAATAAAGTTATTGGGTACTGCCACTGAATAAACATTAATAAGCTTAAGAAAAAATTTTCTAACTGATAATGGATAAAGCTTTAAAGCAAAATAATAAACAGATAGAAGGTTTGAACAAAAAAATGATAAAAGATCTGTAAACTCCTGAATATAGAATATCTTTTTAAGTTCATAACCTTGATGATCACACGAAGCTGAACCCAAAATATTGGGTTTGAATAACACTACCTTGTGTCCACGATTTCTTAATTCTAAACAAAAAGCATAAACAAATAATTGATTACCTAAACCTCCAGAAAGGGCTACAAATTTCATACTGTTTTAGTAAAATTATGCAATTTTTTTAATAACTGTGAAACGCGCTTTATATAACAGAATATATAAAATATAATAGGATTACTTGCAATTCTGTTTTTCTTCGTCTTATATCCCATTTCTTTTAATTTTTTTGATATCATTTTAGCCGAATTATAATCAATATTCTTAAAAGCAATACTTAAAATTGAATTATACAAATATATTTTGTGTCCGATTGCATCATAGTGAAGAATATCCGGAAATTTTGAACAAACATATTTATAGGTTTCTTCTTCTTTGATAATTCTATTTTCTAAAGATTTATAATCAGCATTTCTCGTTATTGAATTATTATCAATTAAAACAGTGGTAGTAGAAATTGGCAAACAATGAAACTTTGTATAGAATGCCAGAATTACCCATGTATTCCAATCTTGAATAGTAAATTTATATTTAATGTAATCTTCAATATTTATATAATTATCAATTACAGATTTTCTGTACATTATAGATGAATTGCAACAACTGAATCCCCTTAGATAAAAAATTGCCAAATATAATGGTTCGGATATTTTGTCGTTGTGGTTAAAATTATACTCAATTATTTTATTGGTTGATTTATAAAAATTTCTATGATAGGTATGGCACAAACCATATTCAATATTTGTGTCTAAAAAATCTACTTGTAATTGTAATTTTCTTTTATAGTGCCAATAATCATCATTATCGCAGTTAGCAATATATTTACCCCTAGAATATTTAATTGCAGTAGCCCAATTTGCTCCTAAACCAACATTTTGTTTTTGAAAAATTAAAATAATTTTTTCGGGCCATTTAGACTGATAAACTTTTAAAACATCCTTAACCCCATCGTAACTATTATCATCACTAATTACTATCTCAAAATCAAAACTACATTCTTGTTCTAAAATTGAATCTATCGTTTTATAAATAATTTCTTTTCTGTTAAATGAAGGAATTACAACCGATACAACAGGATTCTTTACAAGTAATTTATCTTTAATAATTACAATGCTTTCGTTTTCAATTTCTTCCATAAATAAAGTACCAAAAAAATAACGAATTTTGCAAAACCTCCTTTAATTTCAGTTCCAATTTTCAATGCTGAAAAAAATAAATCATATGATTTTAAAGAATGGATTTTTTTAAAAAAAGAAATAATTGCAACATCCTCCATCATATCTGTTGTTTTTGACTGTGATACAAATTCGTTAATTGGTAACAATTTTTTCCATTTATAATAAAAAACTATAGAGTTTTTCATCCAATCATAATTGATACTTCCCAAAGAAGTATGTTCAATTAGAATATTTGGAATGAAATAAGTTTTGTAACCTGAAAAATATATCTGCAATGAAATATCTAAATCGTAAAAATGAAAACCTTTATAAGCATTACTATCAAACATTATTTTATTAAATAAAATTTTCTTAATGCAAAACCACAGTCCATCAAATGCCAATATTTGTTTAAAAGTATCATTTGTATTCCAATGTACGCTATCAAATTGATTATTTTTTGATGAGGATTGAATTAAATTAACTACATTGTATTCTGATGGCCAATAGGCTGGCATTTTTCTTAAATATGTTGTTCCGGCTACTGCTAAAGCACTTGCATCTGTATAACTGAATGTGTTAACCACTTGAACACCCCAATTGTTCGAATGAAATTTTATATCATCGTGCATAAAACAACAAATTTCAAAATTTGACTTGCTAACGCCAATATTAAAAGCTTCAAAAATTGAATATTTATTCTTTTCGTTATTTATAAAAATCAATTCATAGGGAACTCCTACTGTAGTCTTGATATTAGAATCTAAATCAGGATCAATATAAGATTTTATACTACAAATAATT
Source organism: uncultured Paludibacter sp. (assembly GCA_964508285.1). Classification (GTDB taxonomy): domain Bacteria; phylum Bacteroidota; class Bacteroidia; order Bacteroidales; family Paludibacteraceae; genus Paludibacter. Next base: position 1,733 of record CAZDSY010000109.1, on the reverse strand, counting down.
ATTGAAATCACTTAATATAAATAGTTTTAGAATGGAGATTGTTTGAAAAATTCAATAAAAACAAAATTAAATTTATATTATATTTTAATATAACAAAAAATTGATAAAAACATATATTTTTTTTTAAAATTTGAAGTATAGAATTTTTTTTAATTTAGTTTTAAAAGATTTTGATAAAATATTAAGAATAGATTTTTTGATAAACATTATAAAACCAAGAAAAATATAATTCAAAATAAATCGAAATTTAGGGGAATAATTTACTCCTTCAGATTTAATTGTTTCATAATATAGACTTCGATAATTTTCAACCGTATTAGACCAAGAGAAGTGTTCTAATAAATGTTTTCTGGCATGAGAACCGATTTCATCTCTAATTTTTTTATTTTTAGCTAATAATTCAGCATAATAAATAAATTCTTTTTTGCAATTAGCAATAAAGCCTGTCTTGCCATGTTGTATTAACTCTTTTGGCGATTCAGGTCCATAGTAAACTATAGGTTTGCAAAAATACATTGCTGCTTGCATAGTTCCATCTATTGATGAATATGAATTTAATGGTAATTGATATAAAAACACATCAAAGGTCTTAACTAAATTTAACCAGTCAGATTTATTAAGATGTGGTAGTACAAAAACTTTTTCGGACAAATTAAATTTACTTATTTCAGAACTTATCCATTCTGAATTTTCAGAAATACCCGCTATACAAAATTTTTTATTGACAATATTTATAGAGTTAAACCAATTAATAAAATCAGGATGACATTTATTGATTGAACTTCCTCTACCATATAGAATATAGTCACGTTGCTGATCATTTGATTGATTTTCAATATCATTTGGCCATTTAGTACCAAAGTATATTAATTTCTTTTGCGAAGCATCCAAAAATTTATTATCTTTAAAGTTAAAAGAATTTTTATCGATAAAAACAATAATTTTTGAATATTTTATTTCAGAAGGTGTTATTCTATGTTCATAGCTTTTTGGATTCTGACAAACAGTAATAATTAAAGGAATATTAATTTTCTGAGATTTTATTTTCTTACAATAATTTTTAAAAAAACCGCAATTTTGTGACTTAAACCAATGAATAACATTAAATTTATTGTTGAAATAGAAATCAATTAACGATTTGGCATCATCAACCTGCTTAAAATTAAAGTCATTTGCTATGTTATTAATTCTGTAATTTTTTTTACAAATTACATTTATTTCATTGGAAAAATTGAATTCTGAAGAAAGACTAATCAAGTAGTCAGAAGCACCACCAATATTCAATATATCAATAACATATAGTACTTTAATCATTTTCGATTAATTCTTATATATATTTAAGTAAATTCTTTGACCTTTCCTTAATTTTCTTAGCAGGAATTCCGGCATAAATTGACCATTCCGCCAAATCTCTTATAATCAGTGACAATGCTCCTACAGCAACTCCTTCTTCAATTGTTACCGATGGTAAAATAACACAAGAAGCACCAATTTGAGAAAATCTTTTAATAGTTACTTTACCACCTGTAACGTTTGTATATTTTTTTTCAACCATTGGACTGATTAAAAAATTTCCTGAAAAATTATCAGAAGCAGAATACACTGTACATCGTGCTGACAAGCCCGAGTAATCTTCTAATTCAATTCCATTTGCACCATACAGTACACAGTAAGCCGAAATATGTATAAAAGAACCAAGAGTGATTTTTCCAGAAAGAATACAAAAATCATCA
>CAZDSY010000108.1:0-11364 GCA_964508285.1 uncultured Paludibacter sp. | reverse complement strand
GGTGTATTGATTGTAAATGGATCGAAGTCCTTTTTCAATCATAACTCCACCTGAAAAATAAATATTCCATTTTTTTTGTTTGGAAACGATATGTTTAAGGTTTACGGGAATTCCAAGATAATGTAAATTCATATCTGCTTCTATATCTCCCCAACTCAATCCTTTGTAAATGGTTGCCATATAGGTATATATCAATCCGCTTTCCACGCTCCAGTTTGGCGCGAATTCCTTGCTTATTTTCAAACCGAATGACAATGGAGAAATATCGGTAATACTCGAAAATTCGTTTGGCGCCATAATTCTCGCGTAAGTTGTTTTTATATCTGCAAGATTTTCGTATAATGGAGCGGCATCCAAATAACCACTTGAACTGAAATCCACACCGCCTCCAGACCCAAATGCAGCGGCTAACAATGGGCGCTCACTTTTTCTTTTCGGACGAACATATTCTTTTGTTGGCGTAGTTGTCAGTTCGTTTAAACTGTTAATCTGCGTTTTTTTTTCAACCGGAGTTTCATTTTGCTGTTCGGTTTGTTTTTTTTCAAAATCAGAATTATTTTGATTTGTATTACTGTTTACAATATCAGTTTCTTTTTCAGAAGAAAGATTTGTAGTTGTTTCAGTTTCATTTATTGCATCAATTTTTGCTGTTTTATTTTCTGCAATAAATAATGCGTTATTTTTTGCCGTTAATTTTGATTGATAAGATTTTGTTGCGCCCGTAACTTTACCGTGTGTAGTTTCAAAAGAGTTTTTTTTGTCAATTCCCGAATTTTCAGAAAGAATTTCTGATGCGATATTTTGTGGTGTACCTAATTCCGACTGTTTTTCCATTTCAATAGCCAATTTTCTACTTTCCGGATTTTCTGTAAAAGGCAGAAGCGTGATAAAAAGTATTGCCACAGCAGCAGCGCCACCAATTGCACTCCAAAGCCAGAAAGGAATAGCCCAACGCTTTTTCTGCATCCGTTGTTCAATTTCAGCCCAGCAATTTTTGTCCACGGGCATGGTCTGATTTTCGAGCCTGCTTCTAAGCGTTTCGGCTAAAAAATCTTTTTCTATGTTGTTTCCTGTGGTCATTCCTTTGTGTTATTGAGTGTAAGTATTTTTTTTTGTAATAAGTTTCTTGCTCTCATGTATTGCGTTCGCGAGGTCGATTCTGTGATATTTAACTGTGCCGCGATTTCAGCATGGCTGTAATCTTCTATTGCAAACAAGTTGAATACCGTTCGAAAACCCGGTGGAAGTTCCTCAATACATTTTAGAATTTCATCTGTCGAAATTTTGCTTAAAATATCTGGTTCGTAATTGTCAGCATTCTCCTGATGTTCATCAATATTAATACTCATTTTCAAAGCATCGTTTTTTCTGAAATATTCCAAAATAGTATTTACAATCACTCTTCGAATCCAAGCTCCAAGCGGTCCTTTACCCGAATAACTTTTGGCATTTTCGAAAACCCTAATAAATCCATCCTGTAACAAATCGCGGGCAAGCTCTCTGTCGCGAACATAGCGTACACAAACAGCCATCATTGCAGGAGCATGCAACTCAAAAATCATCTTTTGGGCATTTCTCTTCCCTTTTCTGAAATCGGCAATTAATTGCTGTTCCTCATTCATCCGCATGTGCTGCTTTCTGTTTTGTTTGATGTAATTAATGTTGAAAATGTTGCATTGAGAGAAAAAAACCTGTGCCCAATCCTCTCCAAAAGAGAGTGATAATGTGAAAAAGAAGTTTATTTGTTACTTCAAGTTTTTAATTTCTTATTCCTGAAGATTAATTATTATATGTTGATAAATTTAATAATTATTAGTTTAATTGGCATTTAATTGGCACATTGTCTTATTAGCACAATTGCCCATTTTCTTTATTTTATTAATTATCTAATTCACCAATCACCAATCATCATTTCTTTAAACGCTTTCCCCAGTTTTTCCACAATATCTCCTGCAATCAGCGATACTTCCGATTCGGTTTCGAGCCCCAAATCGGCTGCCAAACCATGAAGGTAAACGCCCGCCAAAGCTGCACTTTCGGAGTTGTAACCTTGTGCCAGCAAACTTCCGATAATTCCAGTCAGCACATCGCCCGAACCACCGGTTGCCATTCCTGCATTTCCTGTAGGATTAAAATAAACGTTACCAAAAGGCAAAATTACGCGTGTGTAAGCGCCTTTCAATACAATTACAATTTTAAATTCTTTCGCTTTTTCAATGGCAAGTTTCAATTCTTCGGATGAATTTGCACTTGTACCAAACATGCGTTCGAATTCTTTTTTGTGGGGTGTAATAATGCTTCCTTTAGGTAGAAGTTCCAATAATTCGGGGTGAAATCCAAATAAATTCAGCGCATCGGCATCGAAAACGCAGGGTTGCTGAATTTCAGTCAGAAGCTGTGCAAGCATTTCTTTCGAAAAAGTGTTTACGCCAATTCCGGGACCAACGGCTATGGCTGAATATTTGTGCAGGTCGTACACCGCAGTTATGAATTTCTTATTGTTGTCAAATGAAAAAATGGCTTCCGGAACTGCAGTTTGTACTATTACCCGATTGCATTTCGGACCATGAACAGTTACTAAACCTGCTCCGCTTCGCAATGCTGCTTTTGCTCCAAGTACCGATGCGCCGGCCATACCTTTCCCGCCTGCCACAAGCAGTAAATGTCCGAAAGTTCCTTTATGCGAAAATTTTTTCCGTGGTTTTATTAAGCTTTGAATATCCTGTTTTTCTGTCAAAATATATTTTGTGAAAGTATCATCAATGGCTTTCGGGTGAATGCCGATATCAAGAACCGACCATTTCCCAACGTATCTTTCATTTTCAGGAAAGAAAAATGAAAGTTTCGGAAATTGCAGACTGAAAGTGTAATCGGCTTTTACAATCGCATCGTTTTCATTTGCCACACTTTCACCCTGAAGCCCCGAAGGAATGTCGATAGAAACAACTGTATTACCTGAGTCATTTATCCATTCCACTGCTTCAGCGAAAATGCCCGATAACGGTCGTGCAAGTCCTGAACCGAACAAACCATCCACAATAATTGTATCTGACGAAATATCAGGTTTGGCAAAATGCTCAACCGATTCTGTAACAGCATCAGGAAAATTTTCTTTTAACCGTTTTAAATTCGTTTCACAATCGGGAGAAAGTTTTTCTGCGCTGATAATCTGTGCTTTAACATTTAATCCGGTTTGTAATAAAAGCCTTGCAAGCGCCAGCACATCGCCTCCGTTATTTCCCGGTCCGGCAAAAACGTACACAGGTTTGTTGTAGTGAAAAGTTTGCATATACTTTTCGTAAATAGCAAACGCCGCTCTTTCCATTAAATCAATCGAAGCGATGGGTTCGTTTTCAATAGTAAAACGGTCGAGTTCACGAATTTGGGAAGTGTTGAAGATTTTCATGGTGAGTGATTTATTGATGAAGAGAAAATTAAATTGAAACTCTGAAATTGTTTAATTTCCGTGAAATATCTTTGAAGGCAAAATTTAACTTATCGATTTCATCTTCGGTAAATGCAGCTTTTTTTCCATTCACCTCAAGTTCATTTATTCTTTGACTCATCCAACTTCTTGTTTTATTGAAATATGTTTTTGCAATGTACGACATGGATATTATTTCGCTAACTTCACTAAGTTGTTCTTTAACCTTTAAAATTCGAATGTCATTAAGCGTTTTTCGTGCACTTTCAATAAATGCTTTTTCAAATCCATCGGGGTCGGCATCTGCTAATTTGTCAAATTCAAGTTGTACTAACTCAAGCTCTTTTTTTGACTTTGCTTTTAATTCTGAAGTTTTTAATTGCTCAAATTTTTCTTTAGTTGTCATAACATCCATATTTTTAATCAAATATCAGTTTTTAATTCATTGACAATCTAGTTAATAATTGCATCAAGATCGCTCAATCGTTTAAATCTTGATGAATAAAACCTGTATTTACGTAAATACAAAAGAAGTTCTTTTTCAAGTCTTCTTCTTTCTTTTGATAAGTATTCTTTCATGGTTTGGAGTATATTTACAACAAAGATAATAAACAATTGTTTATAATGTAATGTACAATGACAGTTTTAAGAAAATCTTTTCAGGTTTTCTAAATAAACAGGTGGAGTTAAATAAAAAATGATTATTGTTTTTTCAAAATTGGAATTTTGTCCTACCGCGTTTTTTCAAAAGCACCAATGCCGAACAGTGCGAAATCATATTTCACCGGATCTTCGGGATCTAATTTTCGGAGTACTTCGGTAATTTCTTCTACCGCTTTCCAATCGTTTTGTTTGCGTTGTAAAATGCCCAATGCCCTGCTTACATCGCCGGTATGAACATCAAGAGGAAGCATCAATGCTGATGCGGGTATATTTTTCCATAGTCCGAAATCCACTTCGGTTTCGTTGCTGCGCACCATCCAACGCAGAAACATATTCAGTCGCTTAGCTGACGAATTGGCTGTTACATCCGACAAATGTTTGGTAACGCGCTGTTCATGCTGAAGCTCCAGAAATGTTTTTCGGAAATATTTTAGCGCTGAAAAAACAGTCTGATCTTTTTGAAATCCTTCTGTAAAAACATTTTCAAGTCCGTGGTGATGCAGATAAATATTTTGAAGTGATTTAATAAAATACAAACAATCTCCTCCGTTAAAAGTGCGGTGAACAAATTTCCATAACGGAAGCAAATCAGAATCGGTATGCTGAATGACGAATTCATAAGGCGTATTATCCATCAAATCCATCAGCAATGCAGCATTCTTGATAATGCTTTTACGCTGTCCCCATGCAATGGTTGCCGTTAAAAATCCTGCAATCTCAATATCTTCTTTTCTGCTGAAGCGATGAGGTATTTGAATCGGATCCGTTTCGATAAAATCAGGATGATTATAAAGTTTTACCTTTTGGTCGAGAAATGCTTTTAGTTGTGCAGCATTATCCATATCAATCAATTACCAGGTTCGCTAAAGTGTTTTTACCTACCGTAAAATCAACCTTTACTGTTCCTGCTACAGTGTATGTATTTCCCGAAACTTCATTAAAAACAGTGAAATACAATGTGTTTATTGCTTTAATCTTATCATACTCATAATCATCAAGGATAAAAACTGCTTTACCCGATTTATCACTTACCCGAAACTTATTAGCAACAAAAGGGCTACTCCCAAGTTGATGGGTTGCAGGATACTCGAACTCATAAACTTTACGGTCAGCTTGCGGGATGCTACTTTTATCTTTTACAGTAACTGTTATAATTGTTGTTTTCTCAGAGTTACAACTTATAGTTAAAGCGATGATAAAAACCGTAACTATCAGGTTCAGAAATAAATTATTCAGTCTTTTCATACAAACACATTCAATTTTTTTAAACTGGAATGATGGATGTAAAATTATAAATTTTCAGGAATGTTTTTATTCCTGTAATTATATTGTTCAAAAATGATTCAAACAAGGCGCTTCTTTTCTCAGTTTTTTTATTTCAATTTCTTTTTTGAATTTGTGGTTTAAAAAATTACTTCACTACCACTTTTCTGACGGCATTTCCGCAACGAACCAAATAAATACCCTGTTGGTTTGCACTAAATTCAGCGTGTTGAGTTGAATTTGTCGAATATAAAATGCTGCCTGTAATATTGTAGATTATTACCGGCACAGCAATTTTGTTATCGATCCTAATACTGCGATTTATTATGTAAATCAAGCTGTTTTCTTCGCTAAAAGTGCTGTTCACTTGTGTCTCATTGCATTGCCCTGTTATATTCAGATTTCTGATTTCCCAAGTTGAAGCCACTGTATTGTTCGAAAGGTATTTGAATGCAATTCGCACATCATTCTTGAGCATGTTGTTTGGAATGTTGATATCACCTGAACTTACAAAAGTCCAGTTATTTCCTGTTGGCATGGTGCCGATATTAAGTTGCGTCCAGATACTGGATGCAAACTGCGACTCATTGTAATTATCAGAAATCCATAAAGTGTGGTTTTGCATTACGTTTGTTGAGTTAACAGCATAGTTTATAGCATGTTCGAAACTAAACGATGCAGCTTTGTTGCCTGATAAATCAAGGGACGGAGAAACAAGCCAGTCTTCGTTGGGGTTGGCGGCACTGTTTTGATAACCCGACATTACTGCTCCATATCGCGAATCCCAGCCCCAGTTCTGTTCTCCATTCACATTTAATGATGTAAAGTTGCCCAAACTTTGTGCGAATGTTTCGCTAAAACTGAAATTTTCGCAACCGCTTGACCCGCCATTTCCATCTGTAAAACTGAATACAGCGCTTACAGGATAATGATCGGAAGTGGTGGAAGTATAGTTCGATACTGCTTGTGTTGCAGTTATTTCGCGTATTACATTGTTGGTGTAGTTTCCAAATAGTTCGTTGCTGATAATAATATTGTCGATTAATGGACTGTTGTATTTCGAATCCCAGAGGGTTGCTGTCAAACCTTTAAAGTTTTCTGTGTCGTCCATAAAGTTTTTGTACGGAGATTCATTCGGGCAACTGCTACATTGTGTGCCGATAAGATAATCATTGAAGTCGCCCAGTAAAATCACATTTTTGCTGTTGTAACTGCTTCCATCCAGTAGCGCTTTCATGCTTTCAGAAGCTGCTTTGCGTCGTGTGTAACTACTTTCGTCGCTCATTGCCTTGGCATGAATATTTATCAGTGCTATAGGTATTTTGCTTTTACCTACTGTTAGATTTAAATTGTAAAGTACCGGAAATCGTCCACTCGACCAGTTATAAGAACTGCCGGCATCTCTCATTAACGAGCCAATAACCAACTCTACTTTCGATTTTTTATACACAATGGCTTGATTTTGATCACAGTTATCAGCAGACCATGGAATAACACTGCCTGCCCATTCGTTGCCCAAGCGATTTACAAGCGTGTCGATAGTAGCAAAAGAACTGCTTGTGCCGATTTCTTGCAGCGCTACTATATCAGAGTTTAGGGCTTTAATCACCTTAACTGCATTGTTAATTTGAAGGTTTTCGTCCGAAGGTCCATAAGTGCTGCAACTCAGCCATTCTACATTCCATGTTGTGATTTTAAATTCGGTATTTTGAGCTTCAGCAAATACCGGACATGCAATAAATATAATAATTAGTAGTTTAAATATCTTCATTCAGAGTGATTTATTGTCTGCTTTTTCTAATGTTTTTTGTTTTTAATGAAATAAAGGGGCGCAAAAATACGAATAAATTTTGTGTAATTATTCAAAAGATTCATATTTCATTCTAATTAATTCCACAGAGAGAAATTAGAGCAAACCCGATAGGATATTTCATAGACGACTGAAAAGCACATTTCTGTTTCTGTACCTTTAACAAAGAATCATAATTTCGAAAACAATTCCTTATTTTTGTTGTTTCAATTTCAGTTCTTTTTTACTCCTTTCAGAGGAATGATATTTATTATTTCTCGGATGATGTTCGGAATAGATTTTACTGTTTTTAATTAAATGCAATCCCAAAAATTCGATATTGAAGGAATGACTTGTGCTGCATGTGTTACTCATGTGGAAAAAAGTGTAGCCAAGCTCCAAGGCGTTAAAAATGTTCAAGTTAACCTACTTACAAATTCGATGAAAGTTGAGTTTGATGAAAATGATTTACATTCCGAAGAAATTGAAAATGCTATTGAAAATGCTGGTTATAAAGCTCGTCTTCAAAATTTTAAGTCAATAAAAAAAGTTTTTGTCGAAAAACCGAAAAATAATGAATTACTCCAATTGAAAACCCGTTGGTGGTTATCGTTTTCGTTTCTGATTCCCCTCATGTATATTTCAATGGGAAATATGATTGGATTAGCTGTCCCAACTATATTTAAAACAAATTTTTTGGTGCTATCATTTTCTCAATTTCTGCTTAGTTTGCCAATTATAATAATAAACCACAAATATTTCAGTCGTGGTTTTGGACAGATTTTTAATGCACCAAATATGGATTCGTTGGTAGCAACTGGATCTTCAGCAGCCTTTATTTATGGAATCTGGATAATTTTTGAAGCTTCGGTATTGTACGGAAATGGGCATGTTAATGAAGTTCATCATTTAATGCACGACTTATATTTTGAGTCTGGCGCAACCATATTGACATTGGTTACTTTAGGAAAATATCTGGAAGCTATATCCAAAAGTAAAACTACATCGGCCATTACAAAACTTATTGATTTGGCACCTCAAAATGCTTTGGTAATACGAAATAACGAACAAAAAAGTATTCCTGTGGAAGAAATTGAGGTAGGCGATGTGATAATCATAAAATCCGGTGATCGAATTCCAGTGGATGGGAAAATTCTTTCCGGTTACGGAAATATAGATAATTCTGCCATTACCGGCGAAAGTATGCCTGTTTTTAAAGAAACCGGCGATGTTGTGAACTCTGCTACTATAAATATCGATGGTTATTTTACATACAAGGCAACTGCTGTGGGTGAAGATACCACGTTGGCTCAAATTATTCGTCTAGTGGAAGAAGCTGCAGCAACAAAAGCTCCCGTAGGTAAATTGGCCGACAAAATAAGTGGAATTTTTGTGCCGGTGGTTATCGGAATAGCAATTTTTTCTGGCTTAGCCTGGATGTTGGCGGGATATTCGTTTAGTTTTGCATTGTCAATCAGTATTTCGGTTTTAGTAATTTCATGCCCCTGCGCTTTGGGACTTGCCACACCGCTTGCGATAATGGTTGGAACTGGACAAGGAGCGCAAAATGGTATAATTATAAAGTCTGCCGGTGCTCTTGAAACTACTGCTCAAATTGATACAGTAGTTTTAGATAAAACAGGTACAATCACTACAGGCAAACCACAGGTTGTAGATATTTTACCATACAGCAAATTTGACTTAAATCAACTGCTTTCAATTGCCGCTTCACTCGAAAGTGTATCGGAACATCCTATCGCACATGCAATTGTCGAAGAATCGAAGAAACGGAATATCGCTCCCGTAAGAGTTGAAGCTTCGGTAATTTTTCCTGGAAAAGGCATTTCTGGAATTATCGATAACAATGAATTCTTTATCGGGAATGATAAATTATTGATTTTGAATAGCGTGGAAAATACTAAATTTTCTGACTTTGAAAGATTATCCTCTGTAGGAAAAACGCCATTATATATTTTCGATAAAAATGAAATTATTGGTTTAATTGTCGTTGCAGATACTATTAAAACTGATTCAAAAGAAGCTATAACTATTATGCGTTCAATTGGATTGCAAGTTGTAATGCTCACAGGCGATAACGAATTCACAGCTAAAAACATTCAGGAACAAACCGGAATTTTCAGCCTATATGCAAATCTTTTGCCCGACGAAAAAGATGTAGTAATCCAAAAATTACAAAAAGAAGGAAGAAAAATTGCGATGATAGGCGATGGCATTAACGATGCACCGGCGTTGACCAGGGCCGATGTGGGAATTGCTATTGGTGCAGGTACTCAAATTGCCATCGAAGCTGCTGATATTGTTTTAATGCATAGCAGTTTAATGGATGCTGTTGATGCTGTCCGTTTAAGTAAAAAAACTTTCCGAAATATAAAAGAAAATCTTTTTTGGGCATTTTTCTATAACGTCATTTTTATTCCAATAGCGGCAGGAGTACTTTATTTACGATGGGGAATAAAACTCGACCCAATGTTTGCAGCTGCTGCCATGAGTTTAAGCTCTCTAACAGTGGTTTTGAATGCGTTGCGTATAAACATGTTTAAATCATCAAAATCAAAAGAAATTAAAATCAAAAATAAAGTAATAATGAAACAGAGAACAATTTCAATAGAAGGCATGAGTTGCGGACATTGCAGTATGCGCGTAGAAAAAGCGTTGAATGCCATTGAAGGTGTAACCGCAAAAGTTGATTTAGCTGCAAAAAAAGCGACAGTTAGTTTTACAAATGAAACAACCGATGATCAACTAAAAAAAGCAGTAGAAGTTGCGGGATACGAAGTTGTGGAAATAAAATGAGAAAATTTCTGGTACAATGGGCTATCAAAAGCATGATTTTCCAATTTCATAAAACTTTTCCCAATGTTCAGGAAACGGTGCTGAAATATCTATAAAAGTATTTTTCATCGGATGCAAAAATGAAATTTTGGTAGCATGAAGAAACATTTTTCTGATGCCTAACTGCTCAGTAAATATTCGGTTTTGCTTACCATCGCCATGCACACGATCATTGATAATGTAATGGCGCAATTGAGCCAAATGTTGCCGTATCTGATGCCAGCGACCGGTAATAAGCTCAGCTTGTACAATACAATAACGAGCGTTTGCATACCTGTCAGTTGGAACATTTAATTCAAAATGTTCAAGTGGAAAAAACCTTGTTTCAGCCTCTTTCAACACTCCACGATCATTTTTTACTTCTCTATTACTTGTAAAAGGTTGGTTCAACCATCCTCTTACCAGCGCAGTATAAATTTTCTGGCTACTTTCTTTTTCAAATTCATCATGCAACAATTTTGTCATTTCCGGCGAATGGGCAAAAACAACGATTCCGGAAGTGGGTCTGTCAATTCGAAAAACAGGATAAACCATCCTTCCCAATTGTTCCCTTAAAAGCTGTAAAGCCACCGGTTGATCTTCGTCTGCTATCGAAGTGCGATGCACGAGCATCCCACATGGCTTGTTAACCACTGTAAAAAAAGCATCGGTGTAAAGTATGGGAAGCATTATTCATATTCTTTCAAACAAAAATAGTTGAATAAATGAAATTGGGAAATATTACTCAATTAACAATATCATTACCCCAACTTTCCATACCTCAATAACCAAAAGTTAAAGTTGAGTTAAAAACAAGATATTTTGGGGTGGTTTCGTATTCGAATTCAATCGCATAGAATTGTAACTAATTGAAATTCAGCAATCGTTGATTTTGAAAATAATTTTGTAGTACCCCGGGATTTTGGCGGTTTGGTTTGAAATACAGAACTTTGCGGCATGCATTTCGATTTATCAGTACGCCGCAGTCCGGATACAAAAATGCCTGAGAGTTATTTTCGTATCAAGGAAAACTACCGCGATATAGCGGGAGTAGTTCGCAGCCGTATCTTATTGGTTCCTGGCTTCATTCCCGAATTAAATGCCAACCAACGCAAGCAGGTAGCACAATTATTGACCTACTGGAAAGAAAACCGTGAGCAGGCAAGTATCTTTGCCGTAGAGGAAGATTATGAAGCCATTGTAATAGAATTTGCCCACAAGTACTGGAATCAAATACAGGAAAAAGGCACGTTGGATATCAACCCAATCAAAGAAAAGAAACGGATTGAGAAAGATCGGGAGCTTGTTTTTGAAGACAGCACAAAAAATCCCTACACAAAAAAAAGCGGAATCAAGAAGTACGACAAAGTGCTCATGCGCATCGGACGAGCGC
>CAZDSY010000107.1:0-11480 GCA_964508285.1 uncultured Paludibacter sp. | reverse complement strand
GACAATGTATTGGTTGATTTAATTATGGATCCTGACGGCACTTTGGAGCAATTGCAAAAAATTAACGATGTATATTTTGATGTTTTCAAACGCATTTACGATATTATTAATGTGGACGGCGAAATGGCGTTCTGCTATTTTTCGTTGTGGGCACCGGGAACTGTTTCAAAACTACAATGCGATTTGTCCATTATGATTTCAGAAGACGATTACCGTACGTTCTGTCTGCCATTTCTGCGCGAGCAAACCGAGAAAATTGATTATACGCTTTATCATTTGGATGGTGTGGATGCCATTCGTCATTTGGATGCTATTCTGGAACTTGAAAAACTAAACGCCATTCAATGGACACCGGGATATGGTCAACCACAGGGTGGAAGTCCGCAATGGTACGATTTGTATAAGAAAATACTAAATAGTCGAAAATCAATCATGGCCAACTGGGTTACTCTTGATGAACTGGAACCACTGCTGGATAATATAGGCAATCAGGGAATGCATATCAATGTGGACTTTAAATCGGAAAAAGAAATTGAACAAGCATTGAAAATTGTGGAACGGTATCGATGATATTAGCTCGGTAGATAGTAGGCTGTGCATGAAATTATAGTTTCGGGCGATTTGAATATTATTTGTTAAACTTAGAATTTTATAAACATTTAATTATACTACTGCTTCCTCTCCTTCGGGAGAGCAGTCGGTGGTCAGGTACCATGAAAGAATTAATTCAGTTATCAACTTTAGATATTGTAGTTATTGCAACTTATATAGTTGTTTTATTGGCGATTGCATATTGGGCGAGTTTCAGTAGAAAAAACAAGAGTGAGAATCTGTTTCTTGCAAATAAAAGTTTGGGATGGTTTGCAATAGGTTTAACAATGTGGGGAACCAATGTTGGTCCTTCCATGCTAATTGCCAATGCAAGTAGCGGTTACGAAAGTGGCATTGTTGCCGGAAACTTTTCGTGGTATGCTTTCCCATTTATAATGTTATTAGCCTTTGTGTTTGCACCGCGCTATTTAGGTGCTAATGTAACTACATTACCCGAATATATGGGTAAACGTTTTGGAGAAACCACCCGAAAATACATTGCATGGTACACCATTATAACAATTTTGATATCGTGGTTAGGATTGACACTTTTTTCCGGAGGTGTTTTTATGGCACAAATCCTCGATTTACCACTTTGGCTTTGCATCGTTATTTTAGTATTTCTTTCAGCAATATTTACAATGGCAGGTGGATTAAAAGCAATTGCATATACCAATGTATATCAAATGCTTTTATTGATTGGAGTTTCAATATTATTATTAATAATGGCAACAATTAAGGCAGGAGGAATTGGTCATATCATTCATGAAACCCCATCAACTTACTGGAATTTATTTCAACCGCTTAGCGATCCGAATTTCCCATGGCTGGCAATTGTTTTAGGTTATCCTATAATGGGTGTTTGGTTTTGGTGTACTGACCAATCAATGGTTCAATCCGTATTGGGTACTAAAAATCTAAAAAACGGACAAATGGGAGCTAATTTTGTTGCATGGCTCAAACTAATTGATATTCCACTTTTTATTATTCCCGGCATTTTGGCATACATACTCCTTCCAAATTTAAAAAACTCAACAGATGCTTATCTTAAATTGGTTGAAACAGTTTTTCCGAGTGGATTAATAGGTCTGGTAATTGTAGTAATGTTGGCTGCATTAATCAGTACTATTGGTTCGGCATTGAATTCGTTGAGTACTGTTTTTACAATGGATATTTACGTGAAGCATTATAAACCAGATGCCGACAACCGACAAATTAGAACTATAGGTCGTTGGGTGGTGCTTTTTGGTGCAGTAATTTCTATATTTTTAGCTATAGGAATCACGTCCATTCAGGGGTTAAGTTTTTTCAATATTTTCCAGTCGGTACTAGGTTTTATTGCACCACCCATGTCGGTAGCATTTTTATTTGCAGTTCTTTGGAAAAAAACATCGAAAAACGCCATAAATTTGGTTTTGTCACTGGGTACAATATTCAGTATTGGGACAGGTGTTTTATATTACAATAATCTGGTTTTTACTCGAATACACTTCCTTTACGTTTCATTTATAATATTTGTTTTTTTGTCCGTATTTACTTACTTATTTAGTGTTCTGGATACAAAACACAAGTCAGTTTCAACACTCGATTATCAAACTATTAAAATTGATAATTCGGTAAAAATTGTCTGGACTATTTTGATTGCAATAATGATTGGTTTGTATGTATTTTTTAATTAACCTCATCCCTGCCGCCTCTCATTAAGAAGAGAGTGAAATTAAAAAGAATTGTAAATCGTATATGATTAAATTGTAAATACATTAATGACACACAGAGAACGTTTTTTCGCAACCATAGCCAACCAGCCAGTAGATAGACCTGCTTCATGGCTTGGCTTGCCTGTTCCGGCAGCTGAACCCGAATTGTTCCGTTATTTCCAAGTAAATACTATTGAAGAATTAAAATTGAAATTAGACGATGACATTTTCCCGATTGAAGTTCCATACAACTTTCCGCCATCAAATCACATTGCCTGTGCATTTAAGTTTGCTAAAACTGCACACGATGATAAACCCGATGAGCGAACACTTACTGCTCCCGGTTTTTTCGAAGATTATGATGATCCGGCTGATGTGGAAAAATTTCCCTGGCCCGACCCTGAATTGTATCTTGAGGTAGATAAATCCCGACAGCGTGCTATGGCAATAAATCCTGATTATATTCGAATGGGAGTTATGTGGAGTGCACATTTTCAGGATGCCTGTGCCGCTTTTGGCATGGAAAAAGCGTTGATGGTCATGTTGGAAAACCCGGAAATGTTCAAAGCTGTGATTGACAGAATTACTGATTTTTATCTCAAAGCGAATGAAATTTTTTACGAAGCTACGAAGGGCTATCTTGATGCTGTGCTGATTGGTAATGATTTTGGAAGTCAGTGTAGTCTGATGGTAGATCCGGATTCCATTCGGGAATTAGTTTTCCCAGGCACAAAAAAATTGATTGATCAGGCAATAAGTTATGGATTAAAAGTGATTCATCACTCCTGCGGTTCTATTTTTCCAATCATTGATGATTTAGTAAATATGGGTGTAGATGCCATTCACCCAATTCAAGCTTTAGCACAGGATATGGATGCTGATACATTGAAAAATAATTTTGGAGGAAAGACTGCATTTTGCGGAGGTGTTGATGCACAATATCTACTTGTAAACGGCACACCAGAACAAGTGTCAGCAAAAGTAAAAGAACTGAAAACACTTTTTCCTACAGGCTTGATTATTTCTCCGAGTCACGAAGCCATTTTGCCGGATATATCGCCAGCGAATATAGAGGCGTTGTTTGCCTCTTTAAATTGTAAATTGTAAATGAAATGAAGCGTTTTGGACAAACTATACTTCTCAAACCCGAAGGTGCTGATGCTTATGTAAAATATCATGCTCAGGTCTGGCCGGGAGTTTTGAAAATGATTACTGAGTGTAACATTCGGAATTACAGCATATTCAAAAAGGATTTGATGCTTTTTGCTTACTTCGAATATGTTGGAACTGATTTTGAAGCCGACATGGCAAAAATGGCTGCTGACCCGGAAACACAGCGTTGGTGGGACACAGTAAAACCACTAATGCAACCTATTGAAACACGCAATGCGGGTGAATTTTGGGCAGATATGGAAGAAATTTTTCACACGGTCCCCTAACCCCTAAAAGGAAAAAAAACACCCTTATATTGATGAAAATAAATCTGAATTAATCATAATTCAAAATATTAATCATTATAATCACAGCTATCTATATTCCCCCATTAGGGGGTTAGGAGGCAGAATTATTTTTATGATCAACTCAAATCCAATTCTCGGAACATTATTTCATGCAGTAGGAGGAGCATCAGCTTCCACTTGTTACTTGCCGGCACAGAAAACAAAACAATGGTCGTGGGGTACATTCTGGCTTGTTCAGTCTGCTTTTGCCTGGCTCATCATGCCATTACTTATTGGTTGGTTAACCGTACCCGACTTTTTTGTAATTCTAAAAACTTCTCCTTCCGATGCATTTTGGGAAGCATTTTTGCTTGGTGCAGTGTATGGTTTTGGAGGTATGTCGTTTGGATTTGCCATTCAACATATCGGATATTCACTTACCTACTCCATCAGCATTGGACTTTCCGCAATTTTAGGAACTATGACACCTTTGCTATTACACGGTACAGTAATTGAATATTTTTCCCGCCCGGGAAGTGGTATTGTGCTCTTTGGAATGATCATCGCCATTTGCGGTATTTTTTTGGTTGGACTTGCCGGTTTTAACAAGGAAAAAGATTTGGGTGAACTCAAAAAAACAGCTCATTTTAATATGACTACCGGATTGGTTTTGGCAATAATCGGCGGATTACTTTCGGCCGTCTTTAATATCTCTTTGGAAACCGGTCAGCCAATTGCTGATTTAGCTTCGCAACATGGTGCCGGCGAATTTCAAGGAAATGCAAAGCTTATAGTATCAACTTCCGGGTGCTATTTAGTAAATTTGGTTTGGTTTGTGATTTCAGGAATACGCAACAAAACACTGAAAGAATTCACTTCAGCAAGTGGTATTTCACTCAACACAAGAATTAAAAATGCACTTTGGTCGATGTTGGCCGGAACTCTTTGGTGCGGACAATTCTTCTTTTATGGACTTGGTCATGTACGCATGGGAAATTTCCAGTTTATAAGTTGGGTATTGCACATGTCTATGCTTATATTTTTCAGCTACGGCGTTGGTCTTTTGATGAAAGAATGGAAACTTGTGAGCAAAAAAACATATTTAATTTTGATTGTTGCTCTGATACTTTTATTAGCTTCTTCGTTAATTATATCGTTTGGAAGCTGGTATGGTGAAAAATTTTAGAATTTGAAAAGCGCAGATTTATCGATATTCATTTACTCTAGGATTTAATTTTGTAAATATTTTTTTTGATTAAGGTTGCAAAATGTTTGTTTGTTTAGTTAACTCCGTTTTTTTTGATTAATTCATTTTAGCAAACGTAAAATATCGCCATTAAACGTAACTATTCAAATTAATTCATAATTAATTTATCTATTAATACAAAAATAATTCTTTCTTTAGTGATTCGAAAAAATTTATAACAGAAACGAATTATATATTATAATATCTTTATTAGTAGATTATAGCAAATATTTTTATTAAAAAAAGATTACTTTATCGATACTATATAAATTTATAAGAATTTTTGTTTGTTTTCTAAATAAATTATTTATATTTGCCAACGAAATCATACGTAATATATCGAAAATATATGAAAGTATTCCAAAATGCAAACATTGCAAAAGATTTGACAAACATCAAAATTTCAGATAATAAATATGCTGCGGATATAAATATGCTTGAACTAAAATCTGAATTAATCAGAAAAAGATTGCTCGATATAATCTACAAATCAAAACATGGTCATATTGGCGGTTCGTTATCATCTGTAGAAATTGAAACCGTTTTATATTTCAGAATTATGAATATAAGTCCTGAAAAAATTAACGATCCCGACCGTGACCGTTTTATATTAAGCAAAGGACATAGTGTTGAGGCTTATTATGCTGTACTTGAACATGCAGGTTTCATAACCAAAGAATTAACCGATAGTTACGGAAGTTTTAATTCGTTGCTGGCAGGTCATCCAACAAAAAAAACACCCGGTGTTGAATTAAACAGTGGTGCGCTTGGCCATGGACTTTCTTATGGTGTAGGTTTAGCGCTGGCAGCCAAAATGGATAAGAAAAACTACACTACGTATGTGTTAATGGGAGATGGTGAACAGGGCGAAGGTTCAATATACGAGGCTGCAATGTCGGCAGGGCATTATAAATTAGATAATCTGGTAGCAATAATAGACCGAAACACACTGCAAATAAGCGGAAAAACCGAGAATGTCATGACGCTTGAGCCAATGCGCGAACGTTGGGAGGCGTTTGGTTGGGAAGTTTTTGATGTTGACGGAAATGATATAAAATCATTAATCGAAACAATCGAAAATTTTGATAAACAAAACAAAAAACCAAAGATGATTATTGCACATACCACCAAAGGGTGTGGAATTTCGTTTATGGAGAAAGTTGCGAAATGGCATCACGGTGTTCCCAACGATGAACAATACCAAGAAGCAATAGAAGAAATAAACGAAAGAATAAATAAACTTAAAACGAATTAGATTTTCCCTTTTAGGGGATATGGGGCTTTATGACAAATACCATCCCATGCCGAAAAATGTTTACCGATACTTTGGTAGAACTGGCAAAAAAAGATAAAAATATTGTAGCCGTAACCACCGATGCGCGTGGTTCGGTTACTTTGGATAGCTTTGCAAACGAGCTTCCTGAACAATTTGTAGAATTGGGAATAGCTGAACAAAATGCTGTTGGCGTAGCTGCCGGACTTGCTTCGACAGGAAAAAAGACATTTGTTTGCGGACCCGCGTGTTTTTATGTAGCACGTAGTCTTGAGCAGGTTAAAGTTGATGTGGCTTACTCAAATAATCCGGTAAAAATACTTGGCGTTAGCGGAGGCGTTAGTTATGGAGCGCTTGGTTTCTCGCATCATAGCTTGCACGATATTGCCGCATTGCGAACTTTTCCTAGCATCCACATTGTTTTACCATGCGACATTTATCAAACAAAAAAACTTGTAGAACAATTAATTGATTATCCATATCCCGTTTATATAAGGGTTGGAAGAAATGCAGTTCCGAATGTTTACGAAAACGAAGATTTTAAGTTTGAGATTGGCAAAGCGAATGTATTGCTCGAAGGAGATGATTTGACCATAATAGGTACAGGCGAAACCGTTTTTCATTGTATGGAAGCCGGAAAAAAACTACATGAGCAGGGAATAAAAGCACGTGTTATTGATATGCACAGTTTAAAGCCGTTCGACAAAGAAATTGTTGAAAAAGCAGCTCGCGAAACAGGAAAAATTATAACAGTTGAAGAACACAGTATTTATGGCGGATTAGGTTCTGCGGTAGCAGAAATAGTAGCGCAAACCGGTAATGCAAAACTGAAAATTCTGGGAATACCCGATGAATTTGTAATTCATGCAAAACCCCTCGAAATATTTAATTATTACGGAATTGATGCGGAAGGGATACTGAAAACAGCAAAAACCCTTTAAGCCTGTCCGCCAACCTTCTAAAGGGGGAATAAAACCCCTAACCCCTAAAGGGGAAAAGCCCAGCAGCTGAAAGGGAGAAAGAAATACTACTACTGATTAATGAAATTAGATTATGAATAAGCTAACAAAAATACCAGACGAATCAAACATAGAAGCCCCCTTTAGGGGGTTGGGGGTTGAAGCTTTAGGGCGGAAGTTTGTTATCGTCATCGATCAAAGTACTTCCGCTACAAAAGCGCTACTTTTCAATGAAAACGGACTTCTTGTTGCTCGTGTTTCTGAAGAACATCAACAATTCTATCCACAACCGGGTTGGGTTGAGCATAATCCGGTTGAAATTCTTGAAAACACTTATAAAGCAGTTGAAAAGTTAATCAGCGAAAATATTTCAGAAAACGACAAAATAGTTTCTTTAGCTATTACCAATCAGCGTGAAACAGTAGTAGTTTGGGATAAACGCACCGGAAAACCTGTTTGCAATGCAGTAGTTTGGCAATGTAACAGGGGAACGCAAATTTGCGAAGATTTAATTGCACAGGGTCACGAGCCAGCTGTTACCGTAAAAACCGGACTGATAATTAATCCGTATTTTTCTGCCAGTGGTGTGAAATGGATTTTGGACAATGTGGAAAATACCCGTCAGGATGCTGAAAATGGTCATTTGTTATTAGGAACAATGGATTGCTGGTTAATTTGGAATCTGACAGGAGGGAAAATCCATGCTACCGATTATACCAATGCTTCCCGTACTTTACTTTTCAATATTCATACTTTAGACTGGGATCAGGAATTACTCGATTTATTTACCATACCTGCAAGTATGATGCCCGATGTAAAATCCTGCGA
Source organism: uncultured Paludibacter sp. (assembly GCA_964508285.1). Classification (GTDB taxonomy): domain Bacteria; phylum Bacteroidota; class Bacteroidia; order Bacteroidales; family Paludibacteraceae; genus Paludibacter. Next base: position 3,447 of record CAZDSY010000107.1, on the reverse strand, counting down.
TGAGTTATTCGGAACAACAACCTTGAATGGTTTAATTCCTGAAATTCCCATTGCCGGCGTTCTTGGCGATTCTCATGGCGCATTAGCCGGACAAATGTGCTTCAAATCAGGAATGGGAAAAGCAACTTATGGCACAGGCTCATCAATAATGATTAATATTGGCGAAAAAGCTTTACCTGCACCTCGAGGATTGGTAACTTCAGTAGCGTATGCTGCCGGCGGAAAAGTTTTTTACGCTTTCGAAGGAAACATACATTGCACAGGAGCAACTATTAAATGGCTACAGGACGATTTAAAACTAATACAATCAGCTGCGGAAACTGAAGAACTGGCAACTTCGGTTGAGAGCACTGATGGAGTTTATTTTGTACCGGCTTTTGCAGGATTGGGTGCACCATGGTGGGATAACGATGCGAAAGCGCTGATTTGCGGAATGAACCGCGGCACAAACAAAGCACATATTGTGCGTGCTGCACTGGAGTCAATCGCTTATCAGGTTAAAGATTTGATGGATCTAATTCAATCGTCGGGAGTGGAGTTAAGCGAATTGCGCGTTGATGGCGGACCTGTAAAAAACAATTTTCTTATGCAATTTCAGGCTGATATGTTACAAGCAAAAATAAACCGAAGCCCTATTCAGGAAGCATCTGCACTGGGTGCATTTTTAATGAACGGTCTGGCAATGAAGAAATGGAATTCGTTTTCGGAACTTGAAAACCTCCGAACTGAAAATGATTATATCGAACCAAAAATGGAAATTCAAAGTGTAAATAATCTATATTCAGGCTGGAAAAATGCCATTGAAAAATCAAAAACAAAACAATAACATATTTATCATGAAATCTATCACCAAACAAACTTTCGGGGTAATAATAGCTACCCGCAATATTTTTAACGCTAAGTTAGCAGTTGAAGCACGGGCAAAAGTACTGGATAAGCTTGAAAAAATGGGTTTTGGTACAATTATTTTACCTTCGGAAGAAACTCCAACAGGAAATATTGAAGGTTATGCCGATGCTGTAAAATGCGCAGAATTGTTTCGCAGAAATCAGGATGTAATTGATGGAATAATCGTTGTGCTACCAAATTTTGGGGATGAACTCGGTGTTGTTAATTCAATCAAACTATCGGGTTTGAATGTGCCGGTTTTGGTACAGGCTGTTGACGATGACAATGATAAAGTAGATGTAAAAAGCCGCCGCGATGCTTTTTGCGGGAAACTCTCGGTTTGTAATAATTTCTATCAGTATGGCATAAAGTTTACCGATACAATTTATCACACATACAGCCTGGACAGTGAGGAATTCAGAAAAGATATTCTGAAATTTTCTGCTATTTGCCGTGTGGTAAGAGGTTTGAATGGGTTGCGGGTTGGCGCTATCGGAACTCGTCCTATCGGTTTCCAAACCATGCGTTTCAGCGAAAAATTGTTGCAAAAATACGGCATTACCATAGTTCCTGTTGATATGTCGGAAATTATTGCGGCAGCTGAAAAAATTGACGAAAATGATGTTGCCGTTACAGAAAAAGTTGCAGCAATTCGGGAATATGGAAGTTGCTCAATTGTGCACAAAGGCAAAATTGCCAAACAAGCGCGCTTCGGTTTGGCTGTAGAAAACTGGATTAAGGAAAATAATATCGATATTTCAGCCATTCAGTGTTGGGAATCAATAGAAAAAAATTACGGATGTGCAGCTTGTGTTACCATGAGCATGATGGGCGAAAAACTTATGCCATCGGCTTGCGAAGTTGATGTGGCAGGAACTATTTCGATGTATGCACTTGCCCTGGCTGCCAACTCACCTTCTGCAATTCTGGACTGGAACAACAATTTTGGCGAAGACCGCAATAAAGTAGTTTGCACACATTGCAGCAATTACCCAAAATCATTTTTCCAGAATGATATTGAAATTGGCAGTTTGGATGTTTTAGGAACTGTTTTGGGCAGTGAAGATACTTTTGGCGCTGTAAAAGGCAAAGTTGCTCCGGGCGAAATGACTTATTTCCGTATTTCAACCGACGACACAAAAGGCGTTATCAAAAGTTATCTCGGCGAGGGAAAAATGACCGACGATCCTTACGGAATGGATGGCGGCATAGCTGTAACCGAAATTCCAAATCTGCAAACTTTGATGAAATATTTGTGCAAAAACGGCTTCGAACATCATGTAGCTATGGTACGCGGGAATGTAGCCGAAATTCTGGAAGAAGCCATAGGTAATTATCTTGGTTGGGATATTTATCACCATAAATAAAGTTATATCAAAATCAAAAATACCATGAAACACACACATTTTATTCCAATTCTTATTTTGTTCTTTTTCAATGGTAGATTCTTATTGTTTGAACAAAAAATCTTAGGACTTTCAACGGTTTAGGACTTTCAACTTTTCCAATATTCCGGAACTTTGGAAAAGTTACAATGAACCTATCCTAGTAATTTAATCCTGTTTTATTAATAAACTAATTCAAGAGATGGTTGAAACCCTTTTATAAAAAGGAAATTTACCTTTTCTTAGACTTTCACATTTTCATGAAAACGATATTTAAAATTATTACGCTACTTTTTGCAACAGCTTTATCATTGCAAACACTTGCACAACAACAAGTTGAGCAGTGGAATAGGTTTGAAGTCAGTTTTCAAACATCACAGACAACTAATCCGGTAAGAGTTATGCTTAAAGCAACTTTTACTTGTGCTGATACCGTATTTACTATAAATGGATTTTATGATGGTGATAATATATTTAAGATTCGATTCATGCCACAGCAAACGGGAAAATGGACTTATTCCATTAAAAGTAATGTATCTGCTCTGAACAATAAAAAAGGATATTTTGAATGTGTAAAAGCATCGCCCGAAAATCATGGAATAGTTAAAGTAAGAGATATATACAACTTCAAATACGCCGATGGAAAGCAATTTTATCCTTTCGGAACAACGGCATATGCATGGACACATATGCCAAACGATATGCAGGAAAAAACCATTCAATCATTGAAAAACTCTGGTTTTAATAAAATAAGAATGTGTGTCTTCCCAAAGGATTATAATCTTGTAAAAGAAGAACCCGAAATTTATCCATTCGAAATTAAAGAGATTAAAAAAGATAATACCGGAAAAGAAATTAAAGTTTGGGATTTCAACAGGTTTAATCCGGCATTTTTTCAGCATCTCGAAAAACGTATTGACGATTTGGCAAAATTGGGAATTGAAGCCGATATAATTCTTTTTCATCCTTACGATAAAGGACGTTGGGGTTTCGATAATATGCCAATGGAGATAAATCTGAAATATATCGAATACATTACTGCACGTTTGGCATCTTTTCGGAATGTTTGGTGGTCGTTGGCAAACGAATGGGATTTGGTAAAAACCAAAACACATTCCGATTGGGATGTGCTTGCTAAAGCAGTTGTAAAAAATGATCCTTACCGCCATTTATG
>CAZDSY010000106.1:0-11510 GCA_964508285.1 uncultured Paludibacter sp. | reverse complement strand
CGAGTATCCCAATCAACATTTTGCCAAAAAGTGTAACAAATGGAGCGTTGTAGCTCATCAACCCTCGAAGCAAAAGAATAATTCCTGCAGTAAACCATACAAAAGCAGCAATGAGTAATAAATTTTCTTTTTTTATCATTTATTGTAGAGTGATTTTTATGTATCGTTTTTATTTCTTTTGATAAAACTTGAAAAGCAAAAATACAAATTTTTTATGCATCATTTTTTTTGTAACTTTGTGCCCAAATGTGAAATTTAAAAAACATCTATTAAGTTGTTGATTATAAAATATTCACGGCAACAACATTTTCAATTTGTAGTTTAGTTAAATATTCCAAAGTTTTTAAACTCTCTCCAAAAAACATTAAGTAAATGAAACAAATACTTATTATCAACGGCCCGAATCTGAATTTACTCGGCAAAAGAGAACCTGCGGTTTATGGGAATCAATCATTTGAAGCGTTTTTCGAAACACTAAAAGAAAAATTTCAGGATGTAAATTTGCAATATTTTCAGTCGAACCACGAAGGAGCAATTATCGATAAAATACATGAAGTTGGTTTCAGTTTCGATGGCATTGTACTTAATGCAGGCGCATATACACATACATCAATAGCAATAGCCGATGCTATACGCTCTGTTATCACTCCGGTAGTCGAAGTGCATATTTCAAATGTTTTTAAACGCGAAGCATATCGTCATCATTCATACTTGTCCGAAGCCTGCAAGGGTTGTGTTATCGGATTCGGACTTGATTCATACCGTTTAGCTATTGAATCATTTAAGTAATATTTCAGTAGAAGTAATCAGTAACGACAACAAATGAAAAAAAGTACAAAAATAATTGCAACCATAAGCGATAAAAGATGCGATGTGGATTTTATCCGCGAGTTATTCAACGAAGGGATGAATGTGGTTCGAATGAATTCAGCGCATCTTCAGAAAGAAGGTTTCGATAAAATTATCCGAAACGTACGGGCTGTAAGTACGCAAATAGCCATTCTCATGGACACGAAAGGCCCTGAAGTAAGAACTACAGCCATTGAAAACGATGAGGTCATCGAAATTAAAACCGGTGATTTAATAAAAGTAACCGGAGACCCTACCAAAAAATCGAACAAAGAATTAATTGCCGTGAGTTATACGCATTTTGTACGTGATTTGCATGTTGGCGATGATATTCTCTTCGACGATGGAGAGATTGATCTTAAAGTAGAAGAAAAATACGACAAATATTTGCTTTGCAGAGCGCAAAACGATGGGAAACTTGGCAGTCGTAAAAGTGTAAATGTTCCGGGTGTGCGCATAAATTTGCCTTCACTAACCCAAAAAGACAAAGAAAACATATTATATGCCATTGAACAGAAGATTGATTTTATTGCACACTCGTTTGTACGTAATAAACAGGACGTAATCGATATACAAAACATTCTGGATGAGCATAACAGTCCGATTAAAATTATTTCAAAAATTGAGAATCAAGAAGGTGTGGACAATATCGACGAAATACTTGAACATACCTATGGTGTAATGATTGCTCGTGGAGATTTAGGAATAGAAGTGCCACAGGAAAAAATTCCGGGAATTCAACGTAAACTAATTCGCAAGTGCGTTAAAGCAAAAACGCCTGTAATAGTAGCTACACAAATGCTGCATACAATGATTAATAATCCCCGACCTACACGTGCTGAAGTAACTGACGTGGCAAATGCCATTTATTATCGTACTGATGCCTTAATGCTTAGCGGCGAAACCGCTTATGGCAAATATCCCGTGGAAGCCGTACGCACAATGGCAACCATTGCCCGCGAAGCCGAAGCTACAAAACTTGCCGAAAATGATATTCCGATTGAAATCCGCGAAAACGATACAACTTCATTTTTAGCGCATGCTGCAGTTGAAACAAGTCGGGTGCTTGGAACTAAAGCAATTATTACCGATACTTTCAGCGGACGTACAGCACGATTTTTGGCAGCTTATCGGGGCACGAGTCCTGTTCTTGCAGTTTGTTACCACGAAGCATCAACACGAATTTTGGCGCTCTCGTACGGTGTTTTTCCTACTTACAAAAAAGCTCGAAGCAACACACAAGAATACTTTATTGAAGCATTGCTCGAACTGATAGAAAACAAACAAATCAGTGTAAATGATTCGGTTTGTTATCTCAGCGGCAGTTTTGGGGAAGGATTTGGAACAACTTTCCTGGAAGTTAACAACGTTGGGAAAATTCTTGAATCGCGCGATAAATATATTTTGCCTAATTTCTGATATCCGGAATACATTTTAATAATAAAGGCGTTAATTATCCTGACTCCTTTTTTTTGCGTTTATTTTTGTTAAAGGTTTAAACTGATGACTACTTTCTCAGTCAAAAGTGCTCGTAAGGTTTAAATTGGTTCTATTGCTGTAATCAGTGTAAACTGGTTGCATTTTTTGTTTGAAATTTATTAAGTCATTTACAATTGGAAATTATAAGTTGTTATTGAAAATTGTTTAGTCAAGGATATAATTTTGAGCAGAGAAACTATGTGTAAATTGAAGTTGAAAATACTACATGTCTGATTTTTATGTTCACTCGTTCACTCGTTTCCTTGTTTCTTTGTTCACACGTTTCCAAATAAATAAAAAAGGTATGAAAAAATTTTTTTTAGTGTTTTTAGTTTCGTTAAGTTCATTTTCTTTATTTGCATTACAAACCATTCGAGGAAAAATAGTTGATGCCGGTTCAAAAACACCTCTCGACTATGTTAATGTGGCATTGTTTAAAGAAAATTCAGAGGAACCTTCGGCCGGTGTTATTACTGATGACAAAGGCAATTTTCTTCTTCCCAATGTACAAAAAGGGAAATATTTTCTAAGGATTAGTTTCGTTGGATATAATACCGTTAACATTCCACTCAACCTTAACGATAAGGAATTGAATGTTGGTGAAATAAGTTTACAGGAAGACAGTAAAACTCTTTCTGAAATTCAGGTTATGGGTCAGGGCACCCAAATGCGTTTCGACATCGACCGTAAAGTTTTCAGTGTTGACCAGAACATAGCTTCAGCAGGTGGTTCGGCTACAGAGGTTTTGCAAAACATTCCTTCAGTTAATGTTGATACCGAAGGTAATATTTCGCTTCGGAACAGTTCAAATGTTGAAGTTTGGATAAACGGCAAACCCTCGGGACTTACCGCCGACAATCGCGCACAAATTTTACAGCAAATGCCCGCAGAAAGCATCGAGAGCATCGAGGTAATCACCAATCCATCGGCAAGGTATAACCCTGAAGGAACAGCCGGAATCATTAATCTTGTGCTCAAGAAAAATCGTAAAGCCGGCTATTATGGAAGTGTATCAGCCGGAATTATGTATTCCGACAAAAACAAACCCGGAGGAACACTTGGTGCCAATATCAATTTTAACAGCGGGAAATTCGATGCGTATCTTAACATTGGTTATCGCCGAATGAATTTTTCGGGTGGAGGCAATAGCAGTCGGTATAATTTACTTGGCATCGACACTCTTTCGTTGCTCCAGCAAAACTCTTTATCAAACCGATCGTTTGGAGGTGTTTTCATGCGTGGCGGTGTTGATTATCGTCTGGATAAAAAAAACACATTTAGTCTTAGTGGTTTTGGTATGTTTGGCGATGGAAATTCCACCTCGCGAAACGATTACAAAATCACTGCCTTTGATTCTAAAAAAATATTGCGTGATTATACCCGAAATAATACAGATTATGATACGCGCAAAGGTATGAATCTGACTTTGGACTACAAATATGACATTGATAAATCGGGTTCTAACTTTCTGGCTTCTGTAGCCTATTCACAGCATGTTCGTACAAGTAATGAAAGATATAAACAAACCGATAACTTAATTGATAAAATTAGCTCTGACATCAGTCAGACTTTAGAAGGATCAAACAGAGAATGGCTTCTCAAGGCAGATTATACCCAAAAATTTACTGAAACAAACAGACTTGAAGCCGGTTGGCAAACCAATATTTCGAACCGGTTAAGTCCCGGTTCAGGGTTCGACAACCTTAAAAATCAGGAAATCAAACCTTATTACAATGTATTTGACTATAACGAAAGCAATCATGCAGCTTATGTAACGTATGGTGACCGATTTTTTGACAAATTAAGTTTTCAGGCCGGCTTGCGTGCCGAGTACTTTACACGCTCCTCCAATTATGAGTATAAAGACATGAATGACAACTGGGCATTAAAATCGATTGCCATCGCACCAAAATCAAATTTTCAACTTTACCCAAGTGCATATTTATCCTATTCGCTGCCAAATAATAACGAACTTCAGCTTAATTATTCGCGCAGAGTAAATCGTCCGCGTGGTCGTCAGATCAATCCTTTTCGCGATTATTCCGATTCAACAAATATTTCCTATGGAAATCCTGATTTAAATTCCGAATTTTCCTCCTCAACTGAACTGAATTATATTAAAAACTGGGATAATCACACTCTGTCGGCATCGGCATATTATCGCTTTACCGACAATGTTATACAGAACGTAAGTTTCATCAACCAAGGAACAATGGAAAGTACTTTTATGAATATTGCCAAATCAACATTCACCGGAGCTGAGTTTGTTGTTAAAAACCGACTTTTCCGTGTTCTAAATCTCACCACATCGCTGAATTTTTATTATAACAAACTTGATTCGTCAGTTTATTTCAACCCTTACAATGCTTCTTTAAGCACAACCATACCTGAACAAAGCAATTTTTCGTGGACTGGACGTATCATAGCGAACATGTTGCTTGGCAAAACAACTTCGATGCAAGTTACCGGCGACTATTCAGGTCCGCGCATTTTACCGCAGGGAACTCAAAAAGCGAGTTATTCAGTTGACCTTGGTTTGCGGCAAACATTTTTCGATCGTAATCTCAGCTTGAATTTCACCGTTCGTGATTTATTAAACAGTCGCCGTTTTGCTGGAACCACTCAAGGACCGGGCTTCTATCAAACCTCTGAATCTTATTTCCACGGCCGCATGATAGGTCTAACTGCCACATGGAACTTTGGGAATACAAAACCTAATCTTACTGACCAAAAGAGAAGACAGGGTAACGATATGAATATGGAGTCAGATGGAGATTAGTTAAACCATTCTTTATTAAATATCGGCAGGATGAAAAAATCAAACTGCCGATTTTTTTTTAAAACATAACTTTTATATCCAGAAATTTTTTTGGTACCAGTATTTATGTTATACAGAATCTGAAATTCATCAATAAGAGTTTCTTTAACTAATCAAATTTATAGAAATGTTGATTTTCTGAAAAATTAAATATCTTTGCTGCATAAATTTAAAAAATATTTGAACTCAAAAAACACAAAATTTATGAAGAAAACTATTTTGACACTCATTGTAATGACTGCATTTGCTCTTGCCGGAAGCGCCCAAGTTGATAAAATTGTAGGTCGTTGGAAAACTATCGATGATAACGATGGTACTGCTAAATCAATTGTGTATATATTTAAAGCGACCAACGGAAAGTATTATGGAAAAGTTGAAAAACTTTTTAAAGACCCTGATGCGCTATGTACAGCTTGTGAAGGCGAAAACAAAAACAAGCCTAAACTAGGATTGATGGTAATTAATAATATGGTAGAGAAGAACAACTCACTAACCGGAGGTACTATACTCGACCCAAATAACGGCAAAGTTTACAGATGCAATATCAGCTTTAATGAAAAAACCGGAAATCTTGAGGTACGAGGTTCTCTCGATAAAAATGGATGGATAGGCCGCTCGCAAACATGGCTAAAAGAAAAATAATTCTTGAATATGTTTTATAAAATGATGCTTGGAGGGTGAATAATTCTACAACCGATTCCAATTTTAACATATTAGCACCATTTATTTTTCAATTTTGTACTAAAAAAGCCATTTTTCAAGCTCATTTTATGAAGCTAAACTTAAGAATATCAACTAAATAGAAATACACAAACAATCTGAATTGTTAAATATAGTTAAATCAAAGAAAAAACTCAAGAAATATGTTGTACAACATAAAAAATGCCCTTATCTTTGCATCGTGTTTTTCATGGTATTAGATTTAAGGTTAATTTAAAAAGATTGGGTTGTCGGGAGACAACCTTTCTTGTTTTATACAAACTCCGTTTTCCTCAGTAATGAATACATCCCTGAAACGTTTTAAAAATGCATTTCTGGCATCGTTGCCTGTTTCGCGCCGCACTATTTGGTGGTTGCTTAAAATTATCGTGCCGGTAAGTTTTGGGGTAAGTGTATTGCAGTTCTATGGCATTATAGGTTGGATTGCCACATTGCTCGAACCTGGTTTTTCGCTTATAGGTTTGCCCGGCGAATCTGCCATAGTGTTCATCACCAGTTTTTTTCTCTCGCTTTACGCTCCTATTGCCATTATTGCTACATTGCCGCTCGACATGCGCGAAATTACTATTCTTGCATTGATGTGCCTTATTACTCATAATATGATAGTAGAAACCGCCGTTCAAAAGAAAACAGGTTCATCGGCAATAGTTATCACTTTATTACGTGTAGGAATGTCTTTCGTTGCTGCTTGGTTTCTGAATTTGTTGTTACCTCAAAACATTGGACAGAATACTGTAAAAGATCTTTCTCCTGCATTTAACTCGCTACAGGAGATGCTTGGAAGTTGGTTAATTTCAACCGGTTGGCTATCACTGAAAATTGCACTTATAGTAAGCGGTCTAATGTTGCTGCAAAATATACTGAAAGAATTCAGAGTCCTCGATTTACTTGCAAAAGTTTTCGCCCCAGTAATGAAATTTTTCGGACTTACCGCCGATAGTTCTTTCTTATGGTTTGTAAGTCAAATAATTGGATTAACCTACGGTTCAGCTATCATGGTAGAAGCCGTAGAGAAAAGCGAAATTAAACCACGCGATGCCAAATTACTCAATTATCATATTGCCATTAATCATTCAATGCTCGAAGACACACTGCTGTTCGTGGCAATTGGTGTAAATGCCGGTTGGATGATGATTCCAAGACTTATTTTTGCTTTTCTCACAGTGCATTTTGTGAAATCGGTGTGGTGGAAATTTTTCAGTAAAAAGAACATAGAATAAAAAAGTTACGAGTTACAAGTTACAAGGAAAGAGGAAAAACCTGCTTTATTTTTTTGGAGGTTGTAGAATTTAATTTAACAACACATTTATGTAAAATGTGTGTAAATATTCGATATTAAATAATAAAAATTTAATATCTTTGCGATGAACCAAGTAACGATTTCTATGTCGAATAAAATCTCAGCCACCAAACGAAAACTTATCGAAGTTGCCCGAAATCTGTTTGCCCGTTATGGGAAAAAAGATGTAACCATGAATGATATTGCCGAAGCTTCAAGCAAAGGCAGAAGAACGCTCTATACTTATTTCAATAACAAAGAGGAAATATACAGAGCAGTAATTGATATTGAATTAAAACATATACTCGACCGGCTAACTCAGAAGGCTGAAGAAATTTGCGAACCGAACATTAAACTTACCAACCATATCCTTACCCATCTTGATGCCATTAAAGAAGTTGTAACCAGAAACGGATCGTTACGTGCTGATTTCTTTCATGATATTTATGAAGTTGAACGCATACGCAGGAAAGTAGATATTAAGGAAATAGCGCTGATAAAATCAATACTTATTGAAGGTATCGAAAAGAAAGTATTCAAAAGAATGGATCCTGAACTCTCAGCCACCATAATTTTTTACGCTATCAAAGGGCTTGAAGTACCTTATATTCGTCAGAACATCAGCACCGAATTCGAAAAAAACAAAAACAGTATTGTAGATTTTATCTTTCAGGGAATAAAACGCACATCGGCATATACAGGAAAAATCTGATTGTTTTCGATAATTAATTAAAGAAATATTTCTTTAATTGGAAAAAATTTGTACCTTTGCACTCCATTTTAAAAAACCATATCGATGGCTTTTGTTAATAACACGATGATTGTGCGCAGAGTGCTAATGTCCAAACTTATATCTCTGCATAAAGAAGGAAAACTTGTAAGTGAAATTGATCGCATCCCACTCGAAATGTCCCCCAAAAATGCACAAGCTCGGGGACGTTGTTGCATTCATAAAGAACGTGCAGTTCTAAAGTATAAAATGATGCCTATATTAGGTTATCGTGTTGATGAAGAAGAAGATGAGCTAACTCCGTTATCAGTGTATGCAGCCAATGCTTTAAACCGCAAAACAACTTCAAAAAGTATACTCACAGTAGTGGACGAAGCCTGTACCGCATGCGTTAAAACAAATTATGTTGTAACAAATCTTTGCAAAGGCTGCGTTGCACGTTCGTGCTATATGAATTGCCCGAAAGACGCTATTTCCTTCCACGAAAACGGTCAGGCATATATTGACCATAAAAAATGCATCAATTGTGGCATTTGCAAAGATGCTTGTATGTACCATTCTATTGTTTACATACCCGTGCCCTGCGAAGAAGTTTGTCCTGTAAAAGCCATTAGTAAAGATGAAAACGGAATCGAACACATTGACGAGGAAAAATGTATCTATTGCGGTAAATGTATAAATGCCTGTCCCTTTGGATCAATTTACGAAATATCACAGATTTTTGATATCTTACAGGCTATAGAGAGAGGTGAAAAACTTGTGGCGCTTATTGCACCCTCCATTATGTCGCAATTTGAAGGTTCGGTTACAGATATTGCTAATGCCGTAAAGAAAATTGGTTTTACCGATCTACTTGAAGTTGCCTTCGGGGCAGTAGAAACTGCACATCGGGAAGGTGAAGAACTCATGGAAAAACTCGAATCAGGACAACAATTCATGACTACTTCCTGCTGTCCATCGTACATCGATCTTGTAGAAAAACATATGCCGGAAATGAAGCCGTATGTTTCGCACACCGGCTCGCCAATGTATTACACCGCAAAAATGGCAAAAGAAAAATATCCTGATGCCCGCCTGGTTTTTATTGGCCCGTGTGTTGCCAAACGCAGGGAAGTAATGTCGCATCCCGATGTGGATTTTACACTTACTTTTGAAGAACTTGAATGTCTTTTCAGCGGATTGAAAATTGAAGTGGAAACAGGCTCCGAAGATAATAATGTAGCACCATTGCACGGACGTGTATTTGCAAGGACAGGGGGTGTTATATCTTCAATTCAAACCATTTACCCTGAAATTGGAATCAAACCTCTTACAGTAGCGAATCTTAATAAAAAGAATATTGCGTTGCTACGGGCGTATGCTAAAGGAAAAGCACCCGGAAATTTTGTAGAAGTAATGGCGTGTGAAGGAGGCTGTATTTCAGGTCCGTGTAGTAAAATCGATTACTCAAAGGCACAGAAGCTGTTTAAAAAAGCATTGAACGAAATTTGAGAAAACATAGATTCTCTTTCAAAACTTTAAAAAATACACGATTAATTCAAAGATAAAAAGCTGATGGTAATAATAAAGATTTCATACCAGTTTTTTAAACACATACCTGTTTTTTCTGTTGATAAGTAAAAAGTAAAAAATACAACTATTGAAGATATTACTCACCATAGCAGGTTTAATAAGTTTTGGATTGGGCATAGCTGGGATGTTTTTGCCGATTTTGCCAACTACTCCGTTTATATTGCTTGCAGCAGCGCTTTTTGCCCGAAGTTCTGATAAATTTTACCGGAAATTGATGGAACACCGCGTTTTTGGAAGTTTGGTGAGAAGTTTTCGGGAAGAAAAAGCAATACCACTGCACGTAAAAATTTACGCTGTAAGTTTATTATGGATAACTATTCTTGCAACAGTTTTTTTTGCTTTGAGTGGAAAATATCTGCTTCAAATATTGTTGGTAAGTATTGCAACGGGAGTTACAATACATATACTGAGTTACAAAACAAAAAAGAAGATAAAGTAAATCATTTAAACTACAGATTTACTTATAAACCTATTGCCCAGTTTTTTTTTCAAAGCACAATCTTCGCTGCAAAAACCCGCGTCAATCAGACCACTTCTTTTCAGGAAATTAAATTCAAGCTCAAAAGTAGGAGAAAAAATACCTGTATTTAAATTTTCTTCTATCTGCTTAATTGTCCACCATTTAGTTGACTCAATGTATTTTGGATCGGGCTTTATCGATTGTAATCCGCAAGTAACGAAAACGTACGCGTATACAAATTCAACAGGCGTTTCGTATGTATAATGGGTTAGAAAAACAGGTTTAATACCGGTAACACCATACCGCTCCAAAGCAGTCCGCACGATGCATTGTTCCACTTTTTCATTCAGACGAACATGGTTAGAAATGGCAGTATCCCAAAATCCGGGAGCAAAATTATCATGTTCACTTCGCTTTTGCAGAAAGAGTTTATTCTTCTCAATTAAAAACACCCTGATAATAGGATGCATATATTTGTTTTGGTCTCTAAGACTGGTTAAACTATGAATAGAACCAATTTTCTTTCCTTGCTCGTTTACTACTGGCCACCATTCCTCCTTTATTAAACGAACTCTAACTATCGTAACTCGAATTATCTCATAAATAAAAATAAAAGCTAATAAGATTACAAAGACAGCATGCAAGAAACCAATATCATTGGCATGAGGTTGTAAATGTGATGAAAATAACAAACTTATCGACAAATAACTTGCTATTAACACAGTAAGTATGGTCATAAATCTGAACATCTCCGAGAGATTATTCAGCATTGAAAAGTTGCGAGGAGAAAACCTTAGAATAAGATTTTCTACAAATTTTCGGGAAAGAATGGAAACACTGAAAAGTGTTAAAACTACAAACTCATCAATATGATAAACATAAGTATATCCGGAGAAATAAATTTGTAAAGACGAAATTGAATGAGATATAATTAAGAATATTACAGTAGAGCCGATAAACCACAGCAGTATTCGACGATATCTTACAAAAATGTATATCAACAGCACAGCATTTACTACTAAAGCAATACCCAATGCCTGCTTATTTCCATAAAAATCCTGCAATACCATAAAAATCATCAATGGGAGAAAATGCAGGACTGGATTAAAAAACGATTCAATAATTTGATTTCTCAACTTTTGCATGTCATTCAGTTTACTGTTGTAGTATCTATTTTAACAACAACTTGAAATGCAATAAGTTTTTACTGAAAGATTTTTTAACCTTGCAAAACCATCATTCGACTTACATATTTTCCTATAATATCAAATTCGATGTTTACTGTAGTTCCTACCTGAATTTGATGGAAGTTTGTATGCTCGTAAGTATAAGGAATAATGGCTACCTGAAAACTATTTTCGGTGGGGTTACAAACAGTTAAACTAACACCATTTACAGTAACTGAACCTTTATCCACTGTAAAATAACCTCTCTTTGCCATTTCTTTATCAAAAGTGTATTCAAAAGTAAAATACCAACTTCCTTCCGCCTCTTTTACTTCGGTGCAAACAGCAGTCTGATCTACATGTCCCTGAACGATATGCCCATCGAGGCGACCATTCATCAACATGCTCCGCTCAAGATTTACCTTACTTCCGACTTC
>CAZDSY010000105.1:0-11549 GCA_964508285.1 uncultured Paludibacter sp. | reverse complement strand
CAAAAATATGACCCTTTTTGAATTTAAATTGAGTTTTTAAGGGTCGACTAATTATATATTAGCTTGACAGCAACAGATTCAGTAAAAAAAATAAATCCATAGAAAAAGTTGTAAATTTAACATTTCACGCTGAAAATTTTGGAATTTCAGACAGAAACTGTATTTTTTTATATCGCAGCTAATTTCAACAAAAATAAAACAAAAAAAATCATGAAACAATTATTTCTAACGGTACTTATTCTGAGTTATTTTATGGCTGATGCGCAAATACTTGTGCGCGACAGAGTTTTCCGGTCGCAGGGCAATCCGGTTTTCCGTCATAAATACACTGCCGACCCAGCTGCGCTTGTACACAACAACCGTCTGTATATTTTTGCCGGACAGGATGTTTGTCCGCCACGTGAACATCGCTACGTAATGCCCAACTGGCTTGTTTTTTCGACAGAGGACATGAAAACATAGACAGAGCATCCTATCCCACTTCGGGCAAGAGATTTCGAATGGGCTTCGGGCGATGCCTGGGCATCACAGGTAATTGAACGCAACGGAAAATTTTACTGGTATGCCACAGTAAGTCACAAAACCATTCACGGAAAAGCCATTGGAGTGGCAGTGGCCGACCGCCCCGAAGGCCCATACAAAGATGTACGAGGAACAGCAATGATAACAAATGACCTGACCAGAATATATACCAAAATAAGCTGGGATGACATTGACCCGACCGTATTTATTGACGATGACGGACAGGCTTACATGTTTTGGGGAAACACGCAATGTTATTATATCAAACTGAAAGAAAATATGATAGATACCATTGGTTCAATTATTCCGGTTGAAGGTTTACCCCGTTTTACTAAGGCGCCCTGGATACATAAACATAAAGGTTGGTATTACCTTTCGTACGCTTCAGAATTTCCGGAAAAAATAGTGTATACAATGAGCCGTAAAATTACCGGACCGTGGGAATAAAAAGGAATTTTGAACGAAATTGCGGGTAATTCGAACACAAATCATCAATCCATAATAAAATTTAAAGGCAAATGGTATTTTATTTACCATAATGGCGGAGCAGATGTAAATGGTGGCAGTTTCAGACGTTCGGTTTGTATAGACCGGCTTTATTACAACAAAAACGGAACTTTGAAACGTGTGAAAATGACAACAGAAGGTGTGAAATGACCACAAAAAAAGCTGCTCCGAAACGGAACAGCTTTTTTTATTGTATTAAACGCATAAATTTACTGAACGCTGATTTTCAGCACTTCCTTTACGCCCTGGGCGCGTATCAAATACACACCTTTAGGCATATTTGCAGTGCTGATATTGCTGTTAGAAGTGGTAACCAGTTTACCTAATACACTGTAAACTTCGATATTAAGGTTTTGGTTGTTCAGAATTTCTTTGCCGTTGAAAGAAACACCTTTATTTAAAATGGAATTTTTTAAAGATGAAGTTCCAGAAACTACATTTGTAGCTTTTATTACATAAAAATTAATACCGCTTGACTTTGAATAAAAATAAAGAGTGGTTGCAGGACCATTATAATTATACGTGTAATTCGCTATTCCGCTTCCAACAATTTCAACAATAGAATCAAGAAGTACTTCATCTTTGTTTACGATATACATTATTCTCGATGCTGAACTACTTGAGGACATCATTCCAAAATTAAAAGTTGAAGCTCCTGCTACATTTATTGCAAGATAACGTGTGGTAGGCATATAAGAACCCTCTGCCGGAGAACCACCACCGCCAGATTTCAAACGATGCGTATATTTTACTTCGTCAAGAGTTTTATTGTTTGCATCCAATGTCCATAACGCTTCTCCATTTGTTGCAATAGTCAACAAATCATACGTAAAAGTTTGACTAAAGTCAACTGTAGGACTTGCACCGAATGGAGCGTTGCTAAAATTCCATTCTTTGTCAGTTTGTGCGAAGATTGATGTTGTCGCTACCAGCAACGAAATAAGTAATACTTTTTTCATATTCATTTTATTTTTTAATTTATAAATTTTGTTTGTTCAAAAATAATTTAAATTTGAAGTGTACGTGTGTACTGAGTGTCAGAAAATGTGTAAATTTTGACATTATAACACATCAAATGCTTTGATTGTTCAAAAAATCACTGTTTTCGTAATAATTCATTCAGATACACTTCAATATTTGTGTAATTTTTATCGAGCGTACTCAAAACTCCATCGGAAGCATCGGTTTTATTCAGTTTATGTTTTTCCTCCCAACAGTCAGGCATACCATCACCATCGGTGTCAGGTTTAAAATCTGTTGGATTAAAAGAATATATTGGCCATCCACCCACATCATTTTGACTATCGATAATACCATTTATACTACCGTTTGAACCATTATAAGTGAAATTTCCTTCTGAAACTTCTTTTACAATTCGTTTATCAATAACATCGCGCGCTAAAGATGCTCCTGAAAACTTCAAAACATCGTGATACGCATCAACAGCGCTTTGTGTTTTTATTTCAGCATGTTGGAAGGGAATTTTAGCACAACAAACTTCCGGATTTACCCCTTGTGAAAGATGAACACCTTTCCAGTTATCCATATTCACTTCATCAAAACCAAACATATAATTATCAGCTATATAATATATTCCGAAACCTGGAGGAGATAATGCAGGATTCTGATCGATATCGATACTGGTAATACGATTCTTAACTGATTTTTTTGTAGCTGGTCCTGATTTAAAATAATTTGCCACAATATTATATTTGCCGCTTTCGCCACCATAGGAACTATTATTGCCCCAGTTATAAATCACATTGTTTCTGAAATCAACCCTGTCTTCATCAATCAAGCTTCTGTATCCTAAACCAGAACGTTTATAACCATTGAAGCGAGGATTCCGGCTATCGTGATGTGCCAGTAAATTATGATGGAAAGTCGCATTTTTTCCACCCCAGATTCCACCAAAACCATGGGCGCCTTTTTTGTGTACTGAATTTCTCAAACTTTCAGATATAATACTCCATTGAAGGGTGAAATTTTCGTTATCGTAAAACGAAGCACATTCATCGGTACTCCAACTAACCGAACAATGATCAATAATTACGTTTTTAACTCCATTTGCTTTCAAAGCATCGTCCTGAACCTGATTCTCATCACCCATTCTAAAACGTAAATATCTTAAAATTACATTATCAGCTCCGATAACAAAGGGGTAACCTTTGATAGTTATTCCATCACCGGGCGCTGATTGTCCTGCTATGGTAACATCACCTTTCGAAATTTTTAAATCTGATTTCAAATCGATAATTCCAGCAACTTTAAATAAAATAATTTTGGGACTTCGCTGACCTATCGCCCAACGAAGTGAACCTTTTACTTCCTTATCATCTTCAAGCGAAGTAACATATACAATTTGTCCACCTCGTCCACCAGTAGCAAAGGCACCTCCACCTTCAGCACCCGGAAATGCGGGAATTTGAGAACTTTGAGCTGATAAATGCGAGAAAAACAGAAATAAAAAAAATAATTTAACAATGAGATATTTATACATTTAAACTGTTTTTGATGTTGTATTAATATATTATGAAGATAATCTTCAACAAAAATTAAGCCTAAAAGTCCCGCTATCAAATCAGATAGCGAGACTTCTTTTATTCCCCCTTTAGTGGGTTAGGGGGTAGTCTTATTTATTTATTTATTTCTCTCCACCCAAACTCTTGCATTTACAAATGCTTCTGCCCACGGAGTGATTTGATCGCTGTTTTTGCGCTCGGCAGGATAATGTGCACATTGCCATGGGAAAATGGCACGTTCGGGGTGCGGCATCATAGCCAAATGTCGACCGTCGTTCGAGCAAATACCTGCCACAGCATAGTCCGAGCCGTTTGGATTGGCAGGATATTCGGCATACGAGTATTTGGCGATTACGTTATAATTGTTTTCTGCTTTTGGCAGATAGAATTTTCCCTCGCCGTGCGCTACCCAAACACCTAATTTGCTTCCACTCAACGTACCTAACATTACCGAATTATTTTCAGGAATTGTTAATCCCACAAAGCCCGATTCAAATTTGTGCGAGTCATTGTGCAACATTTTAACTCCTTCAAACATCGAAGCAGAACTTGCTTCAACTCCCCCTTTAGGGGGTTGGGGGGCAGTGCCAAATAGCTCCACCATTAACTGACAGCCGTTACAGATACCCAAACTCAGGGTGTCGTTGCGTTTGTAGAAATTATCCAATGCTAATTTGGCTTTTTCGTTGAAGAGGAAGCCACCTGCCCAGCCTTTGGCTGAACCCAATACGTCGGAGTTGGAGAATCCACCACAGAATACAATCATATTCACATCTTCCAGTGTTTCGCGTCCGCTGGCAAGGTCGGTCATGTGTACGTCTTTCACGTCGAAACCGGCCAGATACAATGCGTAAGCCATTTCGCGTTCCCCATTGGTTCCTTTTTCGCGGATAATGGCTGCTTTTACGCCACTTGGCTGACGATCCTGTGAAATGCCGAATTGAGAGAATTTACCTTTGAACGATGTTTTGAACGCAAATTCAAGTGGTTGTTTTTTGTAGTTGGCATAACGGGCATGCGCACATACATCGCCACTTTGTTTGCGGTCGAGCAGGTACGATGGTTTGAACCAAAGGTCGCGAAGATCGTTGATGGAGAACGAATAAGCTTCTTTTTTACGGCTGATTTCCAAACGACGTTCGGCAATAGGACTGGCAATACGCGCGTAACCAATACCATTGTCGGTCAGGATTTTTTCTACCGCTTTTTTGTTTTTTACCTGAATCAGTACGCCCGGATTCTCAGCAAACAACATGGTTACCAATGAATTTTCGGCAATATAATCCAGATTTACTTTCAAGCCACCTTCGGCATTTCCAAAACACATTTCCAGCAAAGCGATAATCATACCACCTTCCGAAATATCATGTCCGGCCAGAATCAGATTTTTGTCAATCATTTCCTGAATGCTTTCGAAAGCTGCTTTGAAATACTCAGCATCCTGTACGGTTGGAACTTCGTCGCCAATTTTATTCAGCGTTTGAGCCAATACAGATCCGCCCAGTTTATGTTTGTCGAACGAGAAATCGATATAATATACGAATGTTTCAGGATCGTTACACAATACAGGCGAAACCACTTTCTTAACATCGGAAACCTCAGCACCGGCTGAAATAATAACGGTTCCGGGTGAAAATACTTTTTCATCACCATATTTCTGAGTCATCGAAAGGGAATCTTTTCCGGTTGGGATATTGATGCCCAATGAGCAGGCAAAATCCGAACAGGCTTCCACGGCTTTGTATAAACGGGCATCTTCACCCGGATTTTTACAAGGCCACATCCAGTTGGCACTAAGCGATACACTTTCGATACCGTCTTTGAGCGGAGCCCAGACGATATTAGTCAGTGCTTCGGCGATAGCCAGTACCGAACCGGCTTCCGGATTAGCTAAAGCCACCATCGGTGCATGTCCAATAGATGTAGCAATACCACTTACTCCACGAAAATCGAGTGCCACAACGCCAAGGTCGTTCAAAGGCAACTGAATTTCTCCGGCACATTGCTGACGGGCAATTTTACCGGTTACCGAGCGGTCCACCTTGTTGGTTAACCAGTCTTTACAAGCCACCGATTCTACCTGAAGTACGTTTTCGATATAAGATTGCAGTTTTTCTTCCGAGATTTCGGGAGCTGCATAATGTTCATAAACTGTATTATCAACAATTATTGTTTTCGGTGGCTTTCCAAAAAAGTACTCTAATTTTAAATCAATCGGTTTTTCTCCTTCTTTCTGTACGAATACAAAATCCATATCTCCAGTCGTTTCTCCAACAACATAAAAAGGAGATCGCTCACGTTCCGCTATTTTTTTTACCCGCTCAATATCCTGTTCTTTCAGCAACATACCCATACGTTCCTGACTTTCGTTTCCAATAATTTCTTTGGCACTTAAAGTAGGGTCGCCAACCGGAAGTGCATTTACATCAATTTTTCCTCCGGTTGTTTCTACAAGTTCTGATAAACAATTTAAATGTCCCCCAGCACCATGATCGTGAATAGAAACGATTGGATTATCATCTGATTCGGCAAGTGTGCGAATTACATTAGCAACACGTTTTTGCATTTCAGGATTAGCGCGTTGTACTGCATTTAATTCTACAGCATTATCGTAATGTCCTGTTTCTACAGAAGAAACTGCTCCACCACCCATACCAATGCGGTAGTTATCGCCACCCAACACCACTACTTTTTCGCCCGGTTCGGGAGTACCTTTCAGGGCATCTTTCAGCTTACCGAAACCAACACCTCCGGCCAACATGATGACTTTGTCATAACCGAATTTCTTGTTGTTTTCTTCGTGTTCGAAGGTTAGTAACGAACCGCAGATAAGCGGCTGACCGAACTTATTCCCGAAATCTGAAGCTCCGTTCGATGCTTTAATCAGAATCTGTTCAGGAGTTTGATACAACCATTTGCGTGGAGTAATATTGTTTTCCCAGGTGCGACCGTTATCGTTACGTGCATAAGAAGTCATGTAAACAGCTGTTCCGGCAAGCGGCAAGCTGGCTTTTCCACCACCCAGACGGTCGCGGATTTCACCTCCCGTTCCGGTAGCAGCACCGTTGAAAGGTTCTACGGTAGTGGGGAAATTATGTGTTTCTGCTTTCAGCGAGATAACCGATTCGATTTCTTTTGTCTGGAAAAAATCCGGTTTGTCACCACTGGCAGGAGCGAATTGCTCTATTTTTGGCCCAGCGTTAAAAGCTACATTATCTTTATAAGCTGAAACCAAAGCGTTCGGATTTTCTTCCGATGTTTTGCGGATGAGTTTGAACAACGACAGTTCTTTTTCTTCGCCATCGATAATATATTGTCCGTTAAAAATTTTGTGTCGGCAATGTTCCGAATTTACCTGCGAAAATCCGAAAACTTCGCTGTCGGTGAGTTTGCGTCCGATTTTTTCACTTACCTCGTTGAGATACTCAATTTCATCAGAACTAAGTGCCAGCCCTTCTTTTTCGTTATAAGCAGCAATATCATCAATATAAAGAATAGGCTCAGGTTGTTTAGAAATAGTAAAAATATCCTGATTCAGATTGGTATAAATACGCTCCAGCATGGGGTCATATTCAAGAGCACCCTGTACTGATGGAGTATGCGGTAACAACCGGAACTCTTCAATACGAAAAATGCCGCTGATACCCATGTTTTGAGTGATTTCAACGGCATTGGTACTCCATGGAGTAATCATTTCGCGACGTGGACCTATGAAGTTTCCTTCAACTATGGTCTGATTTATTAACTTCGCTTCGCTGAAAAGCCATTCTAACTTTCGAATATCTTCATCTGACAAATTGCTGAAAGTTTGCACTGCATAAACATGTTGAGCGGGTGTACGAAAAAACTGAATCATTAAATTAATATGTTTAGGAATGTAAAATCAAAACAAATATTCATTGATTATCAACACAATAAGTTTTTTAATCGCGATTATTTTAACTTCAGCAAAGATAATGAAAATTTGTAGTGCCTGAAAGTGCGATATGAAAGAATCTAAAATGATTTTTAAAAATGAAAAGAGATTAACGGGCAAAATACCCGATAATCTCTGAAAAAAAAAGATTTACCTTAAAAAAACTGTATAATTTTAATTTGATGGAACCTCTATTTCAGGTTTTCTAATTTCTATTCTTTTTTCAATACGTCTTTCCATTCTGTCATTTCTAAATCTACCATTTTCCCGCATCTGAAGCTGTCTTGCCATATTTTTTTCAAAACGCTCTTTTCGTTCTGCTCTTTTTTCCTGTAATGCTTTGTACTTCTCAGGTCCAAGTATCTTTTCCATTTCAGCCTCATTTGCTTTGCGCTGTTCTTCCATTTTACTCATTTGTTTTTCGCGCAATTTTTTCATTTCAGCCTGATGTTCTTCACGTTGCTTGTCCTGTTTTTCGAACAAAGCCTGAAGTTTATCCCGTTGTACATCGGTTAGCTCCAAATCTACTGCCAAATGACCGGCACGTTTTTTCGGAGATAATTGTTCTTTCATTTCTTCTCTCTGATCTTCACGAAATTCCTTTCCTATTTCGTATTTTTTTTCAATTAACCTGTTTTGAGAAAAAAGAGAATTGCTAAAAGCAAATAAAGTTACCATTAGAAATAAACCAATCTTTTTCATGACCTTAAAAATTAAAATGTTACTAAATTTTTATTGTTTTATTGATTTGACAAAGCCGAAACTTCCAGGTTTAAATCTACCTTTATTTTTTTCAAAATTTAACAGAAAAAAGCCTTGACATTCTTTACAAGAATAAAAAGGCTTTACTTTTGTTGTATGAAAATGCAACTCTATTTACCAAAAAACCATTTATGTAATTCTCCGTAATGTTTTTTATAAAGTTTAAAGCTATCTTCAATAATTTCCATTGCCGTTGTTTTGTCGAAGAACTTTTCAACCACAACGGTTTTATTTTCGAGTTTTGTATAATCCTCAAAAAAACTCATTGTCTCCTGAATCATGTGCGGAGGTAAATCAGAAACATCATTATAGTGATTAACACTCGGATCGCCGGCAGCCACAGCAATAATTTTATCGTCAGCTTCGCCGTTATCGAGCATACGCATAACGCCAATAACTTTTGCTTCAACAATGCAAAGTGGCACAACTTCAATGCGTGAAAGTATCATGATATCAAGCGGGTCTTTGTCATCGCAGTAAGTCTGAGGGATAAATCCGTAGTTGTGTGGATAATAAACTGATGAATACAGAACTCTGTCGAGGCGTAAAAGTCCGCTTTCTTTATCAAGTTCGTATTTTGCACGGTTACCTTTTGGAATTTCAATAATTCCTTTCACAACATCCGGTTTATCGGTATGTGGCACAACCTGATGCCATGGATTAAAATTGCTTCTCATAAAATCTGTTCAGTATGATTTTTGGTGTTTACTTCTTTGGGTGAAATTATTCTTTCAATTATACCATTTTCATCAATAATGAATGTAGTTCGATTCATTCCCATATATTTGCGTCCGTACATGGATTTTTCGCCCCAAGTGCCAAAAATTTCAGAAAGTTTAGTATCCACATCTGCTATCAGGTTGAATGGCAGATTTTGCTTTTCGATAAATTTTTTGTGTGATGAAGCACTGTCGGCACTGACGCCAACTATTTCGTACCCAGCTTTGCGCAACTGATCATAACCATCGCGTAAACTGCATGCTTGTGCTGTACACCCGGGAGTATTGTCCTTAGGGTAAAAGTATAAAACAAGTTTCTTCCCTGAGAAATCTGACAAACGAATTTCTTTACCATCCTGATTAAGCCCAAGAATTTCAGGGGCTTTATCGCCTTTTTGTAGTGCCATATTGATGTTATGTATTTAGAAATTTATTAAAATAAGAAAATTTAACGAATCCTCTATTCCAAATTTCTGATTTAAACACATTAGCAATAAGATAGTTTATGAATTATCAAAATTATTTGAACAGAAAATTCAATGTGTAAATTTAAGAAAAAGATTTAAGTTTATATTGAAACAGAAAATAAATTATTCATGCAATCTTTTTTATCTTTGCAGTGCTTGTAAAAATTTACGTTCAAACAACATTTTGTCCAAGTTAAAGTTTTAGAGTTTTTTGTAGACTATAAAGATCAAAATAATTTCTTGATTAATAAAATAAAACAAGTATGCTATCTTATCTCAACCACCGTAGAACAATACGCAAATACACTGAACAAAACATTTCAGACAAATTAATGCATGAACTACTCGGAGCAGCTGCTCAGGCATCGAATACCGGTAATATGCAGGCTTACAGCGTAATAGTTACAACTGATCCCATAATTAAACAACAGTTAGCCCCGGCACATTTTAATCAGTCAATGGTTATGCAGGCTCCGGCAATTCTTACATTTTGTGCTGATTTTAACCGCTTTAGTAAATGGTGTTTACAGCGCGATGCTGAACCCGGTTATAATAATTTTCAATCGTTTATGGCTGCTGCCATCGATGCAGTAATTTTTGCGCAAACATTTGCTGTTGCTGCCGAAAGCAAAGGACTGGGGATTTGCTATCTGGGAACAGCAACATATAACGCCGGTGAAATTATTGATATTTTGCAATTACCAAAACTTGTAGTTCCTGTAACAGCAATTACTGTTGGATATCCTGCAGAAAATCCTCCTTTAACAGACAGACTTCCTTTGGAATCGGTTGTTCATCATGAAAAATACAATGATTTTACAAAAGAAACAATTGATTTGTTGTATCGCTCAAAAGAAAATCTTGAGTTTTACAAAAATTTTGTTTCTGAAAACAACAAACAAACATTAGCACAGGTATTTACCGATGTGCGCTATACAAAAAAAAATAATGAGTTTTTTTCTGAAAAATATTTGAATGTGCTAAAAAGACAAGGATTTTTAGATTAATGTAAACAAAAAAAGACAACTTTTTTTATGAAAAAGGGAGAGATTGTTATTTCTCTCTTTTTGTTTAAATAATTTCTGTATTTTCAGAATTCATTAAAAACAATAAATACTTCAAATTAAACTCAAAATGGATAAACCATTCATTCCTGATTTTGTTTATTTTAAAAATCATTCGAATGGAAAATAAAGAATTAACATCAGAACAAAAAACCGAAATTCTCAGTTTTCTTAAAGCACGTTTCGAGAAAAATATAAACCGACATCCAAATTTAGTTTGGGATATTATTCAAGAAAAGCTTCAGGAAAATCCCCTTAAACTATGGTCGTTATTGGAAATGGAACGTACAGGTGGAGAACCAGATGTAGTTGCAATGGGTGAAAATTCAGATACGATTATTTTTGTTGACTGCTCTTCTGAAACTCCAAAAAAACGCAGAAGTATTTGTTATGACCAAGAAGCTCTGGAAAAAAGAAAAGACTTTAAACCAGCCAACAGCGCTGTAAATATGGCAAAGGAAATGGGAATAGAACTTTTAAATGAAAACCAGTACAGAGCTTTACAAATGTTTGGCAACTTCGACACAAAAACTTCAAGCTGGATAAAAACCCCCGAAGAAATTCGCAAACTTGGTGGAGCACTTTTCTGCGACCGCCGTTATAACCATGTATTTACGTATCATAATGGTGCAGAATCCTATTATGCGGTAAGAGGCTTTAGAGGTTTATTACGAGTTTGAATTTTCGATCATCTTAACCAATAATCCTATTTCGGAAAAAAAGCAAAGATACTCAATTGTGATCTTATAAAATTTCAAGAACACTTTCAGAGTATCTCTGCACAAATTTAAAAAACTACATTTTTACTTCACATTTACAGCAACTCTAATGTCATTCGCTTTATTCTTCAAACTTACTAAATAAATACCTGAAGCAGCAACAGTATAGGTGCGAATATTCGAAGTAAGATTTTCTTCAATTATTTTTCTTCCGCTAATGTCAAATATACAAAGTTGAGAATCATTGTTTAAATCGCCTTTATAATGCACAGTAATGTTGTTCTTTTCAGAAGAATGAACATACATAACATTTTGAGTATCTTGTTCATTTAGACCGGTAGTTATTGAATT